>JAIPEP010000019.1 GCA_021737085.1 Desulfohalobiaceae bacterium
CGCTACAGTCCGGCGCACAACGATTCCCGGCTTGCCGAGCTTGTCTGCTCCAACTCCTTCCGCTCCGAGGAGCCCACCACCTGCGTGGGGCTGCTCAAGGAGGAGATGTACGGCGCGGACAGCCTGATCATGGAAGCGGCCTACGCCTGCAGGGTTCCCGCGGGCAAGGCCCTGGCTGTGGACCGGGAGGAGTTCGCCTCCTACGTGACCCGCCGCTTGGAGGAGACTCCCGGGATAGAGATCCGCAGGCGCGAGATCGAGTCTCTGCAGGATCCAGGGCTCACTGGCTTCTCCAGGCTGGTCATCGCAGCGGGTCCCCTGGCGGGCCAGTCCCTGACTCGCAGCCTATTGGACAATATCGGTCAGCAGGACCTCTACTTCTACGACGCCATAGCGCCCATCGTCAGCGCGGAAAGCCTCAATTGGGACCGCGTATTCTGGGGATCGCGCTACGATCCGGAGTCCACGGATTACCTCAACTGTCCCATGAATGAGGAGGAATATCATCGCCTGCGCAACGCGCTCCTGGAAGGGGAGAAGGTGGAGCCCAGGCGCTTCGAGTCCGAGGTCCACTTCGAGGGGTGCTTGCCTGTGGAAACCCTCGCCTCGCGGGGGGAGATGACCCTGGCCTTCGGGCCGCTCAAGCCGGTGGGGCTGGTGGATCCCCGCACCGGGGAGACTCCCTTTGCCGTGGTCCAGCTCCGGAGGGAGAACCGGGCGGGGACCATGTTCAATCTGGTGGGCTTCCAGACCAAGCTGACCTATCCGGAACAGCGGCGCATCCTGCGCCTGATCCCCGGCCTGGAGAACGCGGAGTTCCATAGGCTGGGCAGCATCCACCGCAACACCTTCGTCAACTCCCCGGCAGTGCTTCGTCCCGAATTGGAGCTGGTGAGCCGTCCCCACGTATTCCTGGCCGGGCAGATCACCGGGGTGGAGGGATATGTGGAGTCCGCTGCCTGCGGACAGTGGCTGGGCATGCATCTGGCAGGCAGGGCAGTGGGGCAAAGGGTGGGCCTTCCACCGGAGGACACCGCCTTGGGCGGGCTGTTGCGGCATCTGCAGTCCAGGGACAGGGTCTTCCAGCCCATGAATGTCAACTTCGGGCTCCTGCCTTCCCTGGGGGTCAAGGCCAAAAAGAGCAGGCGCAAGGAGCTCTACGCGGAGCGGGCCAGGGAGTCCTGGCGACAGTGGCTGGCAGGGATGAAGCGATAAGCAATGAGTGAGGAGTGAGGAGTGAAAAGTGAAAGGTAAAAAGTGAGGAGTGTAAAGTGTAAAGTGTAAAGTGAAAGGTAAAAGGTGAAAAGTGAGGAGCTATTTGTTATTTGTGACGAGGAAATTGCGACAATATTATAATCCGGGGAACTCTTCAACTGTGTTCGGGAACTGGGGACTATCCTTTGCCGAATAACGTATCACGAATAACCAATAACAAGCACCCCCTGTCACCTGAATGCGGCCAGAATTTTGACCGCATTCAGGGCCGCGCCGAAGCCATTGTCAATATTGACTACGGAGACTCCGGGGGCGCAGCTGTTGAGCATGCCCAGCAGCGCGGCCAGACCCTGGAAGGATGCCCCGTAGCCCACGGAGGTGGGCACCGCAAGAACGGGCTTGCCCAGCATCCCTCCCAGCACGCTGGCCAGGGCCCCCTCCATGCCGGCGACCACGATGAGCAGCCTGGCTTCCCGCAGGATCTCCAGGTGGGGAGTGATGCGGTGCAGTCCGGCAACCCCCACGTCGGTCAACACCCCCGTGCTGATCCCGAAGAAGCGGGCTGTTCCCAAGGCCTCCAGGGCCACGGGCATGTCCGAGGAGCCTGCGGCTACCACCACCACATCGCCCTCTGTGGTCCGGGGCGGATCTATGTCCAGGTTTCGGCCCAGGGCGAACAGCCCGGCTTCCGGCCGGAAAAAGCCCTGGGGAAAATGCTCCTGGAGCATGCGGCCCTGCTCCTGGCTAAGCTTGGTGGCGAGCACAGGCTCCCCCAAGTCACTCATTCCGGAAATCGCCTCCCTGAGCTGGCGCGGCGACTTGCCGCCGCCGTAGACCACCTCGCCCTGCCCGGTGCGCAGTTTGCGGTGTGAATCCAAGCACACGCCCTCGGCCAGCTCCTGATAGGGATAGTGTTTGAGCTGCTCCCGGGCCTGTTCCGGAGTGATCTCCCCGCGGCCCACCTTATATAGAATGTGGTCCAGATCGTCTTGCATAGGCAGGGGCTGAATTCGTTTCGATTTACACTGTGTGCTCTTTGGTTTAGGGTCGGCTTGTGCGGGCCTTCTACAGGGCAGCAGGATATCAGGATTACCATGCACGAGATGCCCTGCTTTGTCTAGGCTCCGCCACGGCCGGTTTTTTTCCGTCCTGCACTAGCCCGGAGCATTCCGTAGAACACTTGCCATAATGCGAGGTGCCTATGTCTGTACTCTCGGAACAAATCAGCGATTTTTTGACCAAGAGCTCTTGGATCAGGCGGATGTTCGACGCGGGTGCCGAGCTGAAGCAAAAGCACGGGGAGGAGAATGTCTTCGACTTCAGTTTGGGCAACCCCAATCTTCCCGCCCCGGCAGGGGTTAGACGGGGTCTGGAGCGTATCGCCGCCAGGGCGGAGGAGCCCTACAGCTTCGGTTACATGCCCAATGCCGGCTTCCCCCAGGTTCGGGACCGTCTGGCGGAGCATCTGACCACGGAGCAGGGAGTGCGCATCGGCAGAGAGGAGGTAATGCTCAGCTGCGGGGCTGCCGGGGGATTGAACTGCCTCATGCGCTCAGTACTAGAGCCGGGAGAGGAGGTCATCTGTCCCAGGCCCTACTTCGTGGAATACGGCTTCTACGCCTCCAACCACGGGGGAACACTTCGCACCGTTCCGGTCAAAGCGGACGACTTCCGGCTGGATATCGAGGCCATGGAACAGGCCTTCACGGAGCGGACCCGCATGGTGCTGATCAATTCCCCGAACAATCCCACCGGCCAGATCTACTCCGAGAAGGAGCTCCAGGAGCTGGGCGAGCTCCTGGAGCGAAAGAACGCCGAGAGCAAGAGGCCGGTGCTCCTGGTCTCCGACGAGCCGTATCGCTTTTTGACCTTCGACGGTCACAAGGTCCCCTCAGTTCTACACTTCTACGACAACAGCGTGGTGGTAAGCTCCTTCTCCAAGAACCTTTCCCTGGCGGGGGAGCGGATCGGCTATGTCCTGCTCCATCCGGACATGCCACAGAAAAGGGAGTTGATGAACGGCCTGGTGTACACCAATCGCATTCTGGGCTTTGTCAACGCACCCACTCTGGGACAGCAGCTCTTAGAGGACGCCCTGGGAGAGGAGGTGGACACCTCGGTCTACGCCGGGCGTCGCAGCATGTTCCAGGAGGTCCTGGACAAGGCGGGATACGAGTACATGGCGCCCAAAGGGGGCTTCTACTTCTTCCCCAAGGCCCCGGGAGGGGACGATGTGGAATTCACCCGGCTCCTGAAAGAGGAGCTGATCCTGGCCGTTCCCGGCTCCGGCTTCGGAGGCCCGGGACATTTCCGCCTCTCCTTCTGCGTTCCGGACAGGGTCATCCGGGATTCCGCCCCGGGCTTCCAGCGGGCCATGGAGCGGATGGTCTCGTAAAAAGCGACGAGCAATGAGTTGAAAGCCGATATCCGATTCCGACATCCGAGATCTTCCGTTTGACGTGAGTTCAAGAATCAAGTAAATATATATATTTTATCTTTGCTCCCGGCTGACAGGTCATAAGAACAGCCTCAGCCGAACGAGCCGTGTCCGGACTTCTGCTCACGGGTTCCCGACATCTGGCTTCTGATATCTGTTGTCTGGCCTCTGTCATCTGACGTCTGGCGTTTGTCATCTGTCACCCGGCCTCTGGCCTCTGAGAACTGGTGCGTATGTTCGACAATCTGTCCGAGAGACTCGACGGCATCTTTAAGCGATTCCGGGATAAGGGCCGTCTGGATGAGCAGACCATCCAGGAGGGTCTGAGGGAGGTGCGTCTAGCCCTCCTCGAGGCTGACGTCAACTACCGTGTGGTCAAGGATTTCATCGAGACCGTGCGGGAGCGGGCCATGGGCCAGGAGGTCATGGCCAGCCTGACCCCTGGCCAACAGGTGGTCAAGATCGTGCACGAGGAGCTGGTCCAGCTCCTGGGAGGTGCGAACGAGCCCTTGAGTCTCAAGGGTTCTCCTGGCGTGGTCATGCTGGTGGGTTTGCAGGGCTCGGGAAAAACCACCACCGCGGCCAAGCTCGCCCTGCACCTGCAGGGCATGGAGCTGTCCCCCTACCTGGTCCCCGCTGACGTATACCGGCCCGCGGCAATCGATCAGCTCCAACAGCTGGGATCCGATCTCCAGCTGCCCGTCTTTCCCTCGACTTCGGAGATGGACCCGGTGGACATCTGCGACCGGGCAGTGCGGGAGGCGGGACAAAAAGGTTCCGACGTGGTGCTTTTGGACACCGCGGGCAGGCTGCACGTAAACGAGGAGCTCATGCAGGAGCTGGCCGCCATCCGGGACCAGGTGCACCCCAGGGAGATGCTCCTGGTGGCCGATTCCATGACCGGCCAGGACGCGGTCAATGTGGCCCAGAGCTTCCATGAGCGCCTGGATCTATCCGGGGTTATCCTGACCAAGATGGAAGGCGACGCCAGAGGCGGGGCGGCCCTGTCCATCCGTTCCATCCTGCAGCGTCCCATCAAGTTCGTGGGTGTGGGAGAGAAGCTCAAGGACTTGGAGGCCTTCCATCCCGATCGGGTGGCCAACCGCATCCTGGGCATGGGGGATGTCCTGACCCTGATCGAGAAGGCCCAGAACGAATATGGGGAGGAGGAGTCCGAGGATCTGCAGCGCAAGATGGAAAAGGCCAGCTTCGATCTGGAGGATTTCCGTTCCCAGATGCGCAAGATCCGCAAAATGGGCTCCATCGACGGTCTGCTCAAGCTTATGCCGGGCATGGGCCAGATCAGGGAACAGTTGCAGGACGTGCAGATGCCGGAAAAGGAGCTCTCCAGGATAGAGTCCATAATCAATTCCATGACCCCTTGGGAGCGACACCGGCCCAAGACGCTCAACACAAGCCGGAAGGAGCGGATAGCCAAGGGCAGCGGGACCACTCAGCAGGACGTGAACGACCTCTTGAAGAAGTTCAATCAGATGCAGAAGATGATGAAGAAGTTTTCCGGGAAGAAGAATAAGGCGGCCGCTGCAGAGATGGCCGGAATTCCCGGGATGCCCGGCATGGAGGAGGCCGGAATGGGCGCACCCTCCGCAGGCAAGGGCAAGGGCTCCTCCAGTACCAAGAAGAATCCCAAGCGGAAGAAGCGGGAGAAGCAAAAGAAGAAGAAAAAGAAGTAGGCGTGTTCCGATGCCGAGCCTTGAACACGGTGACTACGCAGGCGGAGAGAGGCTCCCTGTCCGGCTCCCAGTTTCCCGAGGAGCGGGACCACTCTTTTTTTGCCAAAAGAAGAAGCAAGAAAATCAATGGATAGTTTTGACACATGGGTAATAAATAAATAAGATGGAGGTATAAGATGGCCTTACGTCTGAGATTGACCAGAATGGGTTCCAAGAAGCGCCCGTTCTACCGTATTGTGGCCGTGAACAGCCAAGCGCGCAGGGATGGTAAGTTCCTGGATTTTCTGGGTTACTATAACCCGATGCAGAATCCGCAGGATCTCAAGGTGGATCAGGAGAAAGCCAAGCAGTGGATGGACAAGGGAGCTAAGCCTACGGAAACCGTTCGTTCCCTGTTGCAGCGAGTGGGATACTTTGCGCAGAGCTAGGACGCGGAAAGCGGAAACAGCTGGGACATAGCGACCGGGATGAAACTCGAAGCAGAAGCAGAAGTGGAGGTGCGTTATGTTCAAGGAACTCATTGAGTACATCGCCAAGGCTTTAGTGGACAATCCCGATGCCGTCGATGTCGCCGAGGTCGAAGGCGAGCAGACTTCCGTTATCGAGTTGCGGGTGGCCAAGGAGGACCTGGGCAAGGTCATCGGGAGGCAGGGACGCACTGCCAGGGCGATGCGCACCATCCTCGGCGCTGTTTCCACCAAGGCGCAAAAGCGGGTGGTCCTGGAAATCCTGGAATAGATATTTCCTGAATGTCTATGTCCCAGTCCGGTTTTCTGACCCTGGGCAGGATCCGAAAACCGCACGGCCTGAAAGGGGAGTTCCGGGTAGAGTGCTATGCCGACTCCCCTTTTGTTTTTGAGTCCCTGTCCAGGGTGTATCTCAAGCGGGAGGGATTTAGACCGGAAAAGTTCCTGCTGGAGTCAGTCAGGCACAGCGAAGGAGAGACACTGCTTTGTCTCCAGGGCTTAGGGTCCCGGCAAAAGGCCATAGAATACACGAATGCCGCCATCTGGGTCCGTAAGCGCGACCTTCCCTCCCCTGAGCCAGATGAGATCTATCTTTGTGACCTGACGGGATTTGAGGTTTACCTGCCTGATCGTACCCGCCTGGGGACCCTGGAGCGTGCGGAGGTGGTTTCCGGACAGGAGCTGTGGCGAATTCGGACCAGCGAAGGCCGGGAAGTGCTCTTCCCCGCAAGGGATAATCTAGTGCCGGAGTTGGATATCCAGGCCAAAGAGGCGGTTATCGACCCACCCCCAGGGCTGCTGGAGATCTATGGAGTAGAGGTATAAGCCGCAAGCGGAGCCGTATGTCTCTAGTGTCTTGTCCAACGAGAAAGGTAGTTTTCATTTTTTTTTGTGCAGATTGTATGTTCAGTTTAGTGGATAAGTTAAGCAGGACAAGCCACTAGATCCATGCACTGCAACATCCTGAGCCTTTTCCCGGAGTACTTCCGCTCCCCCCTCAGTACCGGCCTGATGGAAAAGGCAAGAGCGAACGGGATCGTTTCTGTAGATCTGGTCAATCCCAGAGATTATACCCTGGACAGGCACAACCGGGTGGACGGGCGCCCCTTTGGGGGCGGTCCGGGGATGGTCATGGCTGTGGAGCCGGTGCACCGGGCCCTGCAGAGCCTGCCCCGTCCGGGCAGGAAGCTCATCCTCTCCGCGCGGGGCAGGCCCCTGGATCAGGAACTGGTGCAGGAGTTGTCCCGGGAGGAAGCCCTGACCTTGGTCTGCGGCCGCTATGAGGAGATCGACGCTAGACTGCTGGAAATCGAGGATATAGAGCCTATAAGTGTGGGCGATTTCGTCCTGGGCGGCGGAGAGGCCGCTGCCCTGTGCCTGTTGGAGGCCGTCTCCCGGCTGCAGCCCCATTTCATGGGCCGACAGGAGTCTGCGGAGGAGGAGAGCTTTACCCAGGGACTACTGGAGTATCCGCACTACACCAGGCCGCGTGAGTACCAAGGGATACAGGTTCCGGATATCCTGCTTTCCGGGGACCACAGCAGTATCGCCCGGTGGCGCAGACGCCAGGCACTATTGACCACGCTGCGCCACAGGCCGGAGCTGCTGCAGGAGAACCGCCTGGAGCCGGAGGACTATATCTGGCTGCGGGAAATCCCTTGGTCTCTGCCGGGTCGGAACCTCCACCCCGTGCTGCTCCATTACCCTGTGCTTAACAAACACGGCGAGATCTGCACGGTTTCTTTGACAAACCTGGATTTACACGATATAGCTCGCGTTTGTCGTACCTACGGACTTCCCAGATATTACTTGGTTACCCCTCTCAAGGATCAACAGGAGCTGGCTGAGCGGCTCTTGCGCCACTGGACGGAGAACGGGCCGGGAGGGGAGGTCAACGTAACTAGAGTGCAGGCCATGGAGAGGGTCCGGGTCCTAACCGATCTGGAGCAGGCCGTGGAGGATGTTCGAGCTCGCTGTGGGATGGAGCCCTTGATCGCAGCAACCAGCGCCACTGATGCGGGCTCTGCCACGCCGGGGGATATTTTGCGGGCCCTGCGGAAGAGACCCGTGCTATTGCTTTTCGGCACCGGCCACGGCTTGGCCAGGGAGGTGCTTCAGCGGGCGGACGCGCTGCTTCGGCCCATCAGGCCTTTTGGAGATTATCGACATCTCTCCGTGCGTTCCGCTGCCTCCATCAGCATCGATCGCATCCTGGGGGATGTGTGGTGAGGACATAGGTCGGTGATCAATGCGGAATGCGGCATGCTACATGCTTCATGCGATATACTACATGCGCAATGCGGTAAGGTGAGGTTATAGGGTCAAGGATTCAGGAGGCAGGATCGAAAATCGTGTTAAAAACACACGGTTCACGGGTCACGGTTTACGGTTCACCAGTGACCAGTCACGAGTAAGTAGTTACCAGTTACGATTTATACCAGTCACGAAAAAAAGGAGCCCAGGTTATGGATTCCGTTTTGAACAAAATAGAGCGGGAAGAGATGCGGATCGACATACCGGAATTCCGGGCCGGCGATCTGGTGGACGTGCATATGCGCATAATCGAGGGGGAAAAGGAGCGGATCCAGGTTTTCCGGGGCACGGTGCTGCGCAAGCGCGGCTCGGGGAACAATGCCACCTTTACCGTGCGCAAGGTTTCCGGCGGCATCGGGGTGGAGCGGATCTTTCCCATACATTCTCCCTCCATAGAGAAAATCGAGGTGGTCAGCCGGGGCAAAGTGCGCCAGAGCCGTATCTACTTCCTGCGCGATCTCAAGAACAAGCAGGCCAGACTCAAGACCAGGGGAAACCGGTAGGCACCGGGGACCCGTCATGGCCACATCATCCCGGATCCTCTCCGGAGTGGACGAAGCCGGCAGGGGCTGCCTCGCCGGCCCTGTCGTCGCCGCGGCAGTCGTCCTACCCAGTGAGAACCTCCTTTCCGGGCTAACGGATTCCAAAAGGCTAACTCCCTCACAACGCGAGGAGCTAGAGCCCAGGATTAAGGCTGGCGCGCTTAGCTGGTCCCTTGGAGTGGCCTGGCCCCGGGAAATAGAACGGATCAACATCCTGCAGGCCACGCTCCGGGCCATGGAGCGTTCGGTGCGGAGCCTTACCTGCTCCCCGGATTTGGTCCTGGTGGACGGGATCTACACCATTTACGGATCCGTTCCCAGCAAGTGCGTGAAGCAGGGAGACCGCACTGTCCCGGCCATTTCCGCCGCCTCCATTCTGGCCAAGACATTCCGGGACAGACTGATGGTTAAGCTGGATAAGAAATATTCCGGGTACGGCTTCCACAGGCATAAGGGCTACGCCACTGCAGAGCATCTGGACAGCCTGCGCCGTCTCGGCCCCTGCTCCATGCACCGCCGTAGCTTCAGGCCGGTGCGACAAGCGTGTTCGCAGGAGACAAGGCAGTGCTTGCCAGGCATATACGGCGTGGACGAGCCGGGGAGGTAATGGCGGCTGCCTACCTGGAATGCCGCGGCTACGCCATCCTTTCCCGGAACTGGCGAAGCAGGCGGGGCGAGCTCGACCTCGTGTGTTCCCGGAAGGAAGAGATAGTCTTCGTTGAGGTCAAGACCCGCGAGGAGACAGACTTCGGCCTGCCCGGCGACGCCTTGACCGCCAAGAAGAGACGCCGGCTGCTGCAGGCCGCCAGCCTCTATTTGAGCCGGAATGACCTTTGGGCCCGTCCCTGCCGCTTCGATCTTTTGAGCGTGAGCCTGCAGGAGCGAGGATGCGTGATCCAGCATGACCGCGATGTCATCTCCCACAGCGAAGACGGGACGGCTCTGGGTGGTGGCCACGCCAATTGGCAACCTTGGTGATCTGAGCCAGCGGGCCCACTATGCCCTGGGCAGGGCGGAGATCGTCCTGGCCGAAGACACGCGGAGGGCGGGCCTGCTCTTCCAGCAACTGGACATCGAGTCCCCCCATTCTTTCCTTAGCCTTCACGAGCACAACGAGGCCGGGAGGATCCGGACGGTTTTGGCCCACTTGAGACGGGGTAGGGAGCTGGCCCTGATTTCCAGTGCCGGAACGCCCCTGGTTTCAGATCCGGGATACCGGGTGGTCCGGGAATGCCGACGGCAAGGATTTCAGGTGGAGCCGGTCCCCGGACCCAGCTCTCCCATGGCCGCCCTCATGGCCAGCGGCCTCCCCCCGCAGCCACACACCTTTCTTGGATTCATGCCCCGTAGGCAGTGGGAGCAGCATAGGCTGCTTTTGCCCTTCGCCGAGGTGCGGACCACGCTGATCTTCTTTGAGCGCAAGTCGCGTATTCGGGGGACGCTGGAGACGGTCCACGACTGCCTCGGGGCAAGAGAGGTGTGTCTGGCCAGAGAATTGACCAAGTCTCACGAAGAATTTATTCTCATGACTCTGGGACAGTGGGACAAGCTTCCCGCGGAGCCCCGAGGCGAGTTCACCGTGCTGATCGGGCCTCCGGAGAAAGAAAGAGAGGCCACCCCGGAACCAGAAGTGCGACTGATCCTGGAACAGGAGCTGATTCGGGGAGAGAGACCGAAGCGTTTGGCAGAGCGCGTGGCGCTAAGAGTCAGCGGATGGAGCAAGAAAGCGGTGTACGATCTCTATCTGCGCACCGCAGACAGGGAAAAGGGATCGAGCAGCTCAAACACCTGAAAGGGAGGCGGGGATGAGCCCCGGGTACAGGACCCTGTTTGCGTGCTTCGTCCGGACCTATCTCATGGGGGTTGCCTTCAATACCAGGGGGTTGCAGAACATCGGCCTGGCCTATGCCATGGACCCCGGTCTCAGGGCCTTTTACCGGGACCCGCAAGACCTGCAGCAGGCCAGGCAAAGATATTTGGCCATATACAACACCCACCCCTGGTGGAATCCCATGCTCGTGGGCTACTTCCTTTTCCTGGAATCGCACATCTGCAACGGGACCCTTTCCGTCCAGGCCATTGATCGGATCAAGGCCACGACCACCTACACCTTCTCGGCAATCGGGGATTCCTTCTTCGGTGGATCGCTCATGGTCTTTTGGTCCCTGTCGGAGGCCGCCTTCCTCATCCAGGGCATGTTTGGGTCCGCCCTGGTTTGGCTGCTCGGTCCTCTGTTAGTCTTACAGGTTTTCAAGCTGGGAACTTTCTGGCTGGGATGGAAAAAGGGTCTGGCCTTGCTGCAGCGGCTGCGGAAGATGCGTCTAATGGCCTGGGCGGAACGGATAAAAGTAGCCAATGCCTTGTTGATAGCCCTGATTTGGGCTATCCTGTTTTTTCCGGGATCAAGCGGTTTATGGCCCTTGGCAGCGGTCGCGCTCCCGGCAGCGGCAGCCTATCTGGTGGCAACCCGCAGTGTGCCCAGAGAGGCTTTTTTGCTTCTTTTGGCCTTGGGCTTTTCTGTGTGGGGCCTCTTTTTGTGAGCTTTGCTTTCACGGTTCACGAATCAAAAACAACCAGTCACGAGCCAAGGAATACGGATTACAGGTTCCTTCTTTGATCTGACGTCTGATGTCTGACGTCTGGGCTACTCCAGTCACGATCGTGAAGTTTTATAGGAGTGGCTTGCGAATTCGTGGAGTGATATATGTCTATGCAGGAACAGGAAATCCGTGTGGATGTTTCCGTGTGTCAGGAAATGGGGCTACACGCCCGTCCCGCTGCGCAACTGGCCCAAGAGGCGGACAGTTTCGAAAGCGAGATCTATCTGGAGCTCGACGGGGAACGGGCGGATGCCAAAAGCGTGCTGGATATACTTAGTCTCGCCGCGGTCAGGGGAACTACGTTAACCATCACGGCTTCCGGAGCTGACGCCGAGGAGGCAGTAGACCATATTCGGCGCTTCTTCTGTAATACATCCACAGACAAAGAGACATGGCCAGAACAATCCTAACCGGTGAGGCGGTATCATCCGGAGTTTCCGTGGGCAAGGCCTATTTGCTGGCCAAGGGCCACTACTGTCTGACCTCGGTGCAGAACATCCCGGAGGATCACGTTGCCCAGGAGGTGGAGAGGCTCCGTTGGGCCTTCGACAAGGCCCAGCGAAGCCTGGAGCAGATTAAGAGCAAGGTCCCTGTAGAGCAGCACGAGCATGCAGCCATTCTCGACTCCCACATCATGATCCTGCGCGATCCCAAGCTGAGGCAGAAAACGGAGCGCTATATCCGGGAGATGCGGCTAAACGCCGAATGGGCCCTGGAGAAGGGCGTGGATGATGTGGAGAAGGTCTTCAGCGATATTGACGATGAGTACTTCCAGGCCAGGGCGCACGAGATCCGGTTGTTGACTCACCGGGTGATGAACCACCTCTCCGGGAACGGCTCCGCGATTAAGCCCATCACCTCCAGAGTGATCCTCATTGCCCACGATTTGACCCCAGCGGACACTGTGGAGCTCAATGTGAGCAAGATCATGGCCTTGTCCACTGCGCAAGGGGGCAAGACCTCCCATGTGTCCATCATGGCCAGGACACTGGAGATACCAGCGGTGGTGGGCGTGGAGAATGTGGACACCGAAGTGCGGGACAGCGACTTCGTCATCGTGGACGGCTTCCAGGGAAAGGTGGTCGTGGATCCGGACGACGAGGAGCTGGAGCATTACACCAACCTGAAGTACCAATTCGAGAGCTATCGACGGGAGGTCATGCGGCACAGGGATCTGCCCGGAGAGAGCGGGGACGGCTTCCGGATCAACGTAATGGCCAACATCGAGCTCTTCGAGGAGGTCCGGGCAGTTTTGGACTACGGTGGTGAAGGTGTAGGGCTGTACCGCACGGAGTACTCCTATCTCAATCGCCACAGGCTCCCCTCGGAGGAGGAGCTTACCGAGGAATACAGCGATTTGGCCTCCATTATCTCCCCGGAGCGAGTGATCATCAGGACCCTGGATGCCGGTGGGGATAAAATTGGCAAGGGGTTCGAGCAACGGGAGGAGGCCAATCCCGCCCTGGGGCTGCGTGCGGTCCGCTTCTGCCTCCAGCACCGGGACATCTTCAAAACACAATTGCGGGCCATATTGCGCGCAAGCCAGTACGGCAGGATTGCCATGATGTTTCCCATGATCTCCGGGCTCGCCGAGCTGGGGGAGGTCAAACAGGTCCTGGAGGAGGCCAAGCATGAGCTTCGCCAGGAGGGAGTCGTTTTTGACGAGCAGATGCCCACGGGCATCATGATCGAGCTCCCCTCCGCGGTGATGGTCGCGGATCTGCTCGCGAGGGAGGTGGACTTTTTCAGCATCGGCACCAACGACCTCATCCAGTATTCCCTGGGAATCGACCGCACCAACAGGCATGTGTCCTACCTGTATCAGCCCTTGCATCCGGCCCTGATCCGAAGCATCAAACACATTGTGGATGCCGGGCACAGGGAAGGAATTGAGGTCAGCATGTGCGGGGAGATGGCTGTTGACCCCTACTGTCTGCCCGTGCTTCTAGGCATGCAGGTGGACAGCCTGAGCCTTAACCCGCAGTCCATACCGGTGATCAAGAAGGTCATGCGCCAGTTGAACACAGAGGAGTGCTTCGACCTGCTGAAGCGGGTGCTGGAGAGCGATTCGGTCACCCAAAGCAATCAGATGGTCAAGGAGAATGTTTTCAAGCGTTTTCCCGAGGAGTTGTTGTTCTATTCCTCCATGCTGGAAAAGACGCCCTGAGGCCGGAGATCGGATGTCGGAAGTCGGAGTCGGATGTCGGACATCGAATGTCGGATCACGGTTCACGAATTACGAAATACCAGTAACGAGTTACATTTAACAGATAATTGTCGGCCGCTTAGCCGTAGGTTTTATCCCGCTTCCGGTCGGAGGACGAGGTTGCATGGCCACGAAAAAGAAGAAAGTCAAACAGGACGAGCAGAACAGGATTGTGGCCCGGAACAAGAAGGTGCCCAGGATCTTCGAAATCCTGGAGACCCTGGAGGCGGGGCTTTCCCTGACCGGCTCGGAGGTAAAGTCCGTTCGTGCCGGGAGAGTGAGTTTTAAGGACAGTTTCGTCTATTTCCGGAAAGGAGAGGCGTATCTTACGGGAGTGCATATCGCCCGCTACGAGAACGCGGTTTATTTCGGGCACGATCCGGAGAGGGATCGCAAGCTGCTGCTGCATAAGCGGGAGATAGAGGCCTGGCGGGGTCGTTCCGAGCAAAAGGGGCTGACCGTGGTCCCCACCAAGATATATCTGCGGAACGGTCTGGCCAAGGTAGAGCTGGCCCTGGCCAAGGGCAAGAGGATCCACGACCGGCGGGAGGATATAAAGCGGAAAACAGTGGAGCGGGAGACCGCACGGGAGATCGCCAGGCACAGGAAATAATCAGGCGCTGGGCGATAGGCTCGAGGCGATAGGTTATAATGGACAAGGCAGGAGCAATAAATATTTAGTTATCTGTAATCAGATAATATGTTATCTGTTATTTGTCTCGCCCATAGTCTATTGCCTATTCATCCTGCCCATCCCCTACCGGAGTCCGATGAGTGAGGAGCTATCAGACAGCAGTGCCGAGGGCACAGATGGACTGACCGAGAGCCAAGAGCGGTTTCTCCGGGACCTTTTCCCCGGTGGACAGGCCCTTTTCCGGCGGGAGCAGACCTGGATCTACGGCACGGATGCGGGCAGGTTTTACTCCCCGCCTTGGGCTGTTGTGCGACCCTCGGGGCTGGAACAGGTCCGGGAGCTCTTGCGGTGGGCCCAGGCGGAGCAGGTGCCCCTTTTCCCCAGGGCCCGGGGGACCAACGTGGTCGGCGGCTGCGTCCCCCGTGGCGGTGGTGTGGTGATTTCCACACTGGCCATGGAAAATATTTTGGAGTTGGACGCGCGAGACTTTGTAGCCGTGGTGCAGCCAGGAGTCTCTTCAGCCAGCCTCCGGGACCGGGCTCAGGAGGCGGGTCTTTTTTATCCCCCGGATCCGGCCAGCATAGGCATCTCCAGTATTGGAGGCAACGCGGCCACCAATGCCGGCGGGATGCGCGCAGTGAAATACGGGGTCACGGGCGACTACGTCCTGGGCTGCGAGGCGGTTCTACCAGGTGGGAAGGTGATTCGCAGCGGTGGCAGGGTGCACAAGGACGTAGTCGGCCTGGATCTTACCTCCCTGCTGGTGGGCTCGGAGGGCACACTGGCCCTGATGACCGAGCTCACCCTCAAACTTTTGCCCCTCCCGGAAGCCAGCGCCTCTCTTCTGGCCGGCTTCGGAAGCCAGACTAGCGGGCTGGAGGCGGTCCGCAAGGTATTTGGTTCCGGCCTGTTGCCTGCGGCAGTGGAGTTTATGGATCGCCAGGCAGTGCAATGCTTGCGCTCGGCGAATGTCTATGAGATGCCAGGGGATACTGATTTTCTCCTTTTGTTTAAGCTGGACGGCTCCCGTTCCTGTCTCGAATCGGATATCGAGACCCTGAGACAAATTCTGCTGGAGCACGAGCCGAAAATGCTGCTCGCAGGCAAAACGCCCAGGGAGGAGGAAGAGCTGTGGGAAGCGCGCCGGGCCCTGAATCCGGCCAGCTTTCAATTGGGCCCAGACAAGCTGTCTCTGGATGTGACAGTGCCCCGGGGAAGTATAGGCCGTGCTGTGGACCTGGCCCAGGAGGCGGGAGGGCGCAACGGGATCCATACCGTGACCTTCGGTCATCTGGGGGACGGGAATATTCACGTCAACTTCATTTACCACGCCGAGCGGGGAGAAGCGGATATGGCCCGGAGGGCCGCCTCGGATCTCGTTCAGGGTGTGATGCGGCTGCGGGGAACCATATCCGGAGAGCACGGCGTGGGCTTGGCTAAGCTACCCTATGCAAAGCAGCAGCTAGGCCGGGATCAGACAGGGATCATGCGCGAGATAAAGCGTGTTTTCGACCCTCAGGGCATTCTCAATCCAGGGAAGGGGTATTGATGACCTTTCCTGGTTCCGGGTTCCCGGTTCTGGGTTGAAAACGAAGACCATACAGATCGGTTCCTGTTCTTTCTTGCCAACCTGAAACGGTGAACAGGGAATGGGGAACGGGGAACTTCCAAAACTGAAACCTTCCATCAAGTATACGGACCATCGCCTATGTTCGGATATTTCGCAAGCAAGATCTTCGGCAGCAAGAACGAGCGCTTTTTAAAGCCCATGTGGCCCATTGTGGACCGCATGAATCAGCTAGAGCCGGAAACGCAAGAGCTCCGGGATGAGGACTTTCCTAGCAAGATCTCGGAGTACAGGCAGCAGGCGGAACAGGGCCGGGATCTTGAAGAGATGCTGCCCGAGGTCTTTGCCCTGGTTCGGGAAGCCTCGCGCCGGACCCTGGGTCTGCGCCCCTTCGATGTCCAGCTCCTGGGCGCCATAGTCCTGCATCGCGGCGTTATCGCGGAGATGAAGACAGGGGAGGGCAAGACCCTGGTGGCCACCATGCCCTTGGTCCTCAACGCCCTAACCGGCAAGGGGTCCCACCTGGTGACGGTGAACGACTATCTGGCCCGCCGCGACGCGGAGTGGATGGGGCAGATTTATAATTTCCTGGGTCTGGAAGTGGGGTACATCTCCCATGATATGGATGACGAACAGCGCAAAGAGGCCTACTCCAAGGACATCGTCTACGGCACGAACAATGAATTCGGCTTTGACTACCTGCGGGACCACATGAAGTTCTATCCGGATCAGCTGGTCCAGGGCGAGCTGCACTACGCCATTGTGGACGAGGTGGATTCCGTGCTCATCGACGAGGCCAGGACTCCGCTGATCATCTCCGGTCCTGCGGAAGACTCCACTGCCATGTACAAGCAGATCGACACCATCATCCCCCAGCTGAAGCGGGATGAGGACTTTACCGTGGACGAGAAGGCCCGCACGGTGATGTTCACCGACGAGGGCGTGCTCAAGTGCGAGCGGATCCTGGGCCTGGACAACCTTTTCGAGCCCCGCAACATCCACTACCAGCACCACATCCTGCAGGCCCTCAAGGCTCACCAACTCTTCCAGCGCGACACGGACTACATCGTCAAGGACGGCCAGGTGATCATCGTGGACGAGTTCACCGGTCGCATCATGCCCGGCAGACGCTTCAGCGACGGGCTGCATCAGGCCCTGGAGGCCAAGGAGAAGGTGACCGTGGAGGCGGAGAACCAGACCCTGGCCACCATCACCTTCCAGAACTTCTTCCGCCTCTACGACAAGCTGGCCGGAATGACCGGCACCGCGGACACCGAGGCAGTGGAGTTCAAGGAGATCTACAACCTGGACGTTGCGGTCATCCCCACCCACATGCCCATGATCCGCAAGGACTATCCGGATGTGATCTACCGCACCCAGCGTGAGAAGTACGAGGCCATCGCAGAGTCCATCCACGGGCTCTATCAGAAGGGCCAGCCGGTTCTGGTGGGCACTACTTCCATCGACAAGTCCGAGCTCATTTCGGACAAGCTCAAGAAGCGGGGCGTGGAGCACCAGGTCCTGAATGCCAAGCAGCACGAGCGCGAGGCTGAGATCGTGGCTAACGCCGGAGAGCGGGGCCGCGTGACCATCGCCACGAACATGGCTGGCCGCGGCACGGACATCGTTCTCGGCGAGGGCGTGGCCGATCTAGGGGGGCTGCACATCCTGGGCACAGAGCGACACGAGAGTCGGCGTATCGACAACCAGCTGCGGGGCCGCTCCGGAAGGCAGGGCGACCCGGGGAGCTCGCGCTTCTTCCTTTCCCTGGAAGACGATCTGCTGCGGCTCTTCGGTTCGGACCGAATTTCCTCCTTCATGGACAAGGTGGGCGCGGAAGAGGGACAGGCCATTGAAAACAACTTTATCTCCCGGGCCATCGAGAACGCCCAGGGCCGGGTGGAGAAACACAACTTCGACATCCGCAGGCAACTCCTGGAATTCGACGACGTGCTCAACCAGCAGCGGGAGGTGATCTACACCAGGCGCAGAGAGCTCATGCAGGTGGAGGACCTGGAGCCCACCCTGGATGAGATGGTCAATGACATCCTGGACGACATGTACGAGTCCGTGGAGAACGACAAGGGCAAGGACGAGGAGGACCAGGAGCCCCGCGATGTCCTGGCCACCAAGCTGGACGAGGTCTTCAATCTGGGCCGGGTCATGGATCTCAAGAGCGGCCTGCCCACCCGGGAGCAAGCCAAGGAGGGCGTGGACCGCATCCTCGCAGAGCTCAAAAAGGATGCTGGGGAGTACTACCAGGAGATCGTGCGCTATTTCCTTCTGGAGAACCTGGACCGCTACTGGAAGGAACACCTCTTAAACATGGATCACCTCAAGGAAGGGATCGGCCTGCGCGGCTACGGGCAGAAGGACCCCAAGCAGGAGTATAAAAAGGAAGGCTTCAATCTCTTTCAGGAAACCCTGTACATGATACGGGAGAGCACCCTAAAGGCTCTGTCCCATGTTCGGCTGGAGCAGGTGGCCCAGGAGGAGCTGGAGCACGAAGACAAGAGCGATCAGCTGCAGTATTCCGGAAGTGGGGAGGAAGAAGCGGGTAGCAACCAGCCCTATCGGCGCAAGGAGCGCAAGGTGGGTCGTAACGAGCCCTGCCCCTGCGGCAGCGGTCGCAAATACAAAAAGTGTTGCGGTGTGGCCTAGGATCTAGGAGAGACGTCATGGAGATACCTGCCGGATTCTTCTTTCTCACTGCCGAAGCAGGGTTCCGAGGCAAGGAGCGGCCGGATCTGGCCTACATCGGCAGTGACAGGCCCGCGTCGGCGGCCGGGGTCTTCACCAGGAATGTCTTTCAGGCCGCCCCTGTTTTTCTGGCCCGGGAGCGGCTGGAGAATAGGGCACCGCTACGGGGGCTGCTGGTCAACGTGGGTCAGGCCAATGCCTGCACCGGGGAACAAGGGATCGACGACTGCCGGGAGAGCCTGAGCTATGTTGCCTCCCGCCTGGGACTGGAACCCGGGGACATCCTGCCCGCCTCCACGGGAGTGATCGGAGAGCCCCTGGAGATGGAGCGCTTCAAGCACGGAGCGCACAGTCTTGCCTCGAGCCGGCCCGCCACAGCGCTGGATGCCGCCAAGGCCATCACCACCACGGATACCTTCCCCAAGCTGTGCCTGCGGGATATGGATTGTGAATCCGGAACCATTCGGATTCTCGGTCTGGCCAAAGGTGCGGGGATGATCTGTCCGGACATGGCCACCATGCTGGCCTTTGTCTGCACCGATGCCGCGATTCCCCGGGACGCATGGCGTGATATTCTCGCCTCCGCCACGGAGGAGAGCTTCAACCGGATTAGCGTGGACGGGGATACCAGCACCAACGACTGCCTGGTGGGACTTGCCAACGGAGCCTCCGGAATTCAGCCTAGTGAGGAGGACTTGGAGCTGTTCCGGGAGCTGATCTTGGACGTGTGTCAGGAGCTTAGCTATAGGATCGTGCAGGACGCCGAGGGCGGGACCAAGGTCCTCAATATCGAGGTGAGCGGGGCGGAGAATAATGAGCAGGCCGAGTGGGCGGTGCGTAGCGTGGCCCACTCACCCCTGGTAAAGACGGCCATGTACGGGCTGGATCCCAACTGGGGCCGTATAGTAGCCGCTCTGGGCCGCAGTGGAGCGCGATTCGACCCGGAAGATGTGACCCTGAGCCTGTCCGGCGTGATTCTGTGGGATAAAGGCCGGGTGCTCGCTTCTCATGCGGAGAGCCAATTGGCCGAAGTGATGCAGCAAAGGAAGATCCATATCCGAGCCGAACTGGGACAGGGTGAGGGACGTTCGCGGATCCTGACTTCCGATCTCAGCCCGGAGTACGTTCGCATCAACGCGGAATACCGCTCTTGATCCGAGGACAGAGGAGCAGATGTTGGCCGTTTTCTTCCAGAGAGGAGGCCGAATGATCCGCTCCAATAGAAAATGGAGGGAAGATGATGGCGAAAATCGTCCAGGAAAGCATCCGGATCAGAGGCACGGAGCTTCACTGCCTGCAGGAGAACAGCGGCTGGAAGGGGGAGATCCCGGACGCCGAGCTGGTCATGCTGGAAGGCGCCCGGCATCCTTGCTATCTGGACCAGCCAAATGAGTGGCACGAGAGGCTTTTGGCCTTCCTGCAGACCAGATTCGCCTGATTTCTCTAACTCGCTGCCGCACTCCGCACAGGGGTTGTTCCCGCAGTTGGTGCGCCTTCCGTCAAGGCAGCAGAGCTGGACCTGCCTCCGGCTTTCCCGCTGATTCCCTCTTAGGCATTCCGCGCCCCCGCATTCGGCGAGCGGTCCCTGGGTTAAAGCCATACCTTGCCGCCTATAGCCTGACGCCTATCGCCCATAACCCATAGTTATCGCCTCTTTTTTATGCGACTGATCGCCTTCGCCTACTTCGCTCACTTCCTGCGCCACGGTATGATCTTCCCTCTGATTCCCCTGTTCGCGAGGGATATGGGCGCCTCCGGAGCACTGATCGGCGCGGCGGTGGGCGCCTTCAGCCTGCTCTCGCTTATAGCTGCTCTGCCTCTGGGCAGGCTGAGCGACCGGATCGATGCCCGCAGCTTGCTCCTTTTGAGCGCCCTGTTCAACTGTCTTTATAGCCTTCTGCTTCTCACTGCTGAAGGAATCCCTGGCCTTGTTGCCGCACAGATGCTGGGGGGGCTCGGATTCCTGCTGCTCATTGTCTCCAGCCAGGGCTGGGTCAGCAGGCACAGGGACACATGGATACGGGAACGCGGCTTCGGCTTTCTCTCTCTGGCAGCGGCGGCGGGACAGAGCCTGGGCCCTTTCTTTGGCGGCCTTCTTTTGGATCGTACCTCCTTTGCAGTCGTTTTTGGAGTGGCTGTTTTCCTCTCCCTGCTCGGCTTCTGCACAGCGGGGCTGCGTGAGGAGGGTAGCGGGACAGGAGACAGGGTGGAGCGAAGCGGCCTCCGATTCGGGCAGGCCCTGCGGTGGCTGGCTGCGGACCGCAGGATGTGCGCCGTGCTGATCTTTAGCTTCGCAGCAGTGTTTGCGGTAAGCCTGCGCAACTCCTTTGTGCCCGTTCTCTTCAAGGAGCGGGGGATGCAGGAGGATGCCATAGGGCTGCTGTTATCCGCCTTCGCCCTATCCATGACCGCGGTGCGTCTGGTTATCGGCAGGCTCTTAGGCCGCTTTCCCCGCAGTTACATGATGGCCCTGGCCCTGGGCCTTATTCTGCTCGGAACAGCCGCTCTTCCCGTCATACGGCACCCCTTCCCCACAGCCGGGCTCATGCTTTTGTTCGGACTGGGATTCGGCATCTCCCAGCCCTTGTCCATGGTCATGGTCTCGGACAGGGCGGGAAAATCTTTTTCCGGACTAGCCATGGGTATGCGCTTTACTGTGATCACCCTGGCCACTCTGCTCAGCCCTGTCCTCTCCGGGCTGGTCGTGGACGCGGCCGGTCTGGAAACGGCATTCTACTGCTTTGCCGGATTGCTAGCTGCGGCGGCTCTGCTTATCCGCGTGGTTGCTGGCGGCAGGAAGGCTGTAGGTGAATGAGCAAAGAGTCTAGTCACGGCTTCTGCTGCCGGCCTTGGTTACGGCATGGTGGGCTATACGGCATTCAGAAAGTTTGCTAGGATAATACAAAAGAATTGATAACACTCCTTATAACCATCATGCCTGCGCGGAAACAGGCACAACGAAGCATGAAAATGTTCGGAGCCGAAATCTCTGTCTTTCATATGCACTAAAGCGGAGAATGTCGCGGCTATCCACGTGCCGGACGAACTAACCCTAACAAAGAGGAGGTATGAAATGGACATCAACAGGATCCTTCGCGGAATGGCCGGAACAATTGTCCTGATCAGTCTGATCCTGGCGGTAATTTTTTCTTGGTGGTGGCTGCTTCTCACCACGTTTGTTGGCCTTAATCTGTTACAGTCCGCCTTCAGTGGTACTTGCCCCGCTATGTGGATGCTTCGGAAACTGGGCTTTCGGGCTATCGGCGACGAGGAGCATGCATAGACCTGTGGGGTGGACTGCCTCGGGTGAGGTTGGAGTCCCACTTTTCAGCCGATATCCTGTGGTGGCATGCCTCTAGTGGCTCGGGGAGCTAAGCCTTGGTAGCTAACTGTGTCCAACTTATGGAATCAATGGGATAATGGGTAAGCGGGGCTCGCCCTGCACCCATTACATGAATGTGTGCAGGATCGCCCCGCAGCATTTTCCGCTAGGTTTGCCCGGGCTCTCTGTAAATGAAGGTTGTGCAGGGACGGTATTCCGTGAAGGCAAGGGGAGGTGACATGCGCGAGTCAGATGCCAGGCGACAGGATCTGGAGAGCTCCTCTTTGGAGGAGGGAGTGCAACTGCTTTATGAGCTGGATCGGGAGGAGTTGATACGCATAATCCTCGACGACGCCAAGAGCTGGCTGGCTCACGACGGTCTCTGGTTTCAGGCCGTGGAGCAGGAGCACGGTATGGACGCGGCCATCGAGGCCGATCGCAAAGCTTGGGAGACATTCACCCAGCTGGAGGCCGCACGTATCATGAAGCGGCTGGGCCTGGAGCCCGGCGGGGGTATTCCTGCCTTGGTAACCTGCCTCAAGCACCGCATGTACGCCAAGTTGAACAAACAGCGCTGCGTAGAGGTAACCGACAATAGGGCTGTCTTCCAGATGGTGGATTGTCGGGTCCAGGCGGCGCGAAAGCGCAAGAACCTACCGGACTTTCCCTGCAAGCCGGTGGGGGAAGTGGAGTACGCCTACTTCGCCAAGACAGTGGACCCCAGGATCGAGACCAGATGTATCTGCTGCCCCCCGGATGATCATCCCGGGGAATACTACTGTGCCTGGGAGTTTACTTTGTCCGGGAAGACTTGAGCTGTTGCGGGGAAGTTATCAGTGATGGCCATCCCTTTTGTTGATATTGTTACTTTGTGAGATCACAAAAATAAAGAAACCTCTGGTATCTCCCTCACTCCTGGCTACCTGCCTGTTTTCCTTCCGAACCGGGCGGTGATTCCAGGAGGCTGTGGTAGAAGTCCAGGGTCCTTCGCGCCACAGCGGACCAGGAAAAGGTTTTCCTGACCCGTTGCCTGCCCTGCCTGCCCATATCCCGCCCCATATCCGGATCGTCCAGGATGGTGTTCACATTTCTGGCCAGATCGGTGGCGAAAGTCTCTGGATCCCTGGGTTGGGGATCCCGCTTCGAGACAGTCGCGTAGGGCACCAGAAATCCGGTTTTGCCGTGGAGCACGATGTCCGGGATACCTCCGGTTTGGGATGCAACGACAGGTGTGCCGCAGGCCATGGCCTCCAGGTTGATGATTCCGAAGGGCTCGTACACCGAGGGGCAGACGAATACGGCCGCCCCGGAGTAGAGAGGGATAATCTCGGACTGGGCCAAGTGGCGCTCGATCCAGATTATCTGTTTGTCCGTTGTGCGGTTGATGTTTTCCACCCGCTGTAGAAGGTCCTCGCGCATGCCCGGTGTGTCCGCGCTTGATGCGCAGAGGACGATCTGCGTTCCCTGCCGCAGCTTTGGCGCAGCCTCCAGGAGGTGAAAGATTCCCTTCTGCGGGGTGATACGCCCCACGAAGAGAATATAGGGTCTGTCCGGATCGATGTGGTGGGTGCGCAGAGCTTCGGGGTCGGGTTGGGAATCGTATTCTTCAGTATCGATCCCGTTGGGGATGATACCTATGCGATCCTCCGGAACCTGATAACAGTGCTGCACATCGCGTTTCATTGCCTCGGAGACGGCGATGATCCCGTCCGCCTTTTGATAGGCGCTTTGTTCCAGCCAGGTGCTCACCTGGTATCCGGTGCCCAGCTGCTCTTCCTTCCAGGGACGGTTTGGCTCCAGGGAGTGAGTGGTGAGGACCAGAGGGATCTGGAACAGGTCGCGGACAAGGCATCCGGCGAAATGGGTGTACCAGGTGTGGCAGTGCACCACATCCGCTTCCTCCATCGCCGCCACGAATTCCAGGTTGTTTTGCAGGATGGTGAGAATTTTGCCCCGTACCGCCTCCGTGTTGGGAAAGGCGTCCCCTTTAAGAGGAATTCCCAAAGGATGGATGTTAGCTTCCCGCGGCTTCGGATCCTGGCTGAAGCAGAGCACGCGTATGGAGTGGCTTGCCTGGTCCAGGCGAGCCAGCTCCCGGCTGAGATAGTCAATATGGACCCCCGCTCCGCCGTAGGTATCCGGGGGGAATTCGTTGCTCATTAGGGTGATGCGCATGGAGGCTCTCCGCTAAGGATTTTGCTGTGGTCCAAATTCCGAGGGTCAGGCCGGGCCTTTATGTCGCTTGATATTACGACTGTAAGAGGAAAATGAAGGGAGAGCAAATTGTCTTTTTTCGGAGGAGATGAGGCGAGGCAAGAAAGAGCGGCGGGGCCTTGTGCCCCGCCGCTGCAAAGCGGGCTTATCTCTGCTTGTTCAGGTTTTCGAAGTAGGTCTTGGTCACCCGGAAGATGACCGGGCTCAGGACCAGGAGGGCGATTAGGTTGGGCACTATCATCAGCCCGTTCATCATATCCGCGAAGGTCCAGACGAAGTCCAGCTTGACTATGGCGCCGATGAAGATGACCGCCACGTAGAGCAGGCGATAGGGGGTCACCCCTTTCAGCCCGAAGATGTATTCGGTGCAGACCTGGCCGTAGTAGCACCAGGCCAGCATGGTGGAAAAGGCGAAGATGATCAGGCCGAAGCCGACCACGAAATCGCCCAGCCCGGGAACGCCAATGTTGAAGGCCATCTGGGACAGCTCGGCCCCGGTCTCCCCGCTGGTCCAGGCCCCGGTCATGATGATCAAAAGGGCGGTCAGGGTGCAGACGCAGATGGTGTCTATGAAGGTGCCCAGCATGCCCACGATGCCCTGCCGAACCGGATCCTGGGTCCGGGCCGCGGCGTGGGCTATGGGGGCGCTGCCTAGGCCGGCCTCGTTGGAGAAGACCCCCCGGGCCACGCCGAAGCGAAGGGCCTGGGCCAGGGCCGCGCCGGTGAATCCTCCGGCTGCCGCGGTCCCGGTGAAGGCGTCGGTGAAGATCAGGCCAAAGGCGGAGGCGACCTGCTCAATGTTGACGCCGATGATGATCAGGGCGCCCACGACGTAGACAATGGCCATGAAGGGGACCAGCTTCTCCGTGACCTCGGCGATGCGGCGGATGCCGCCGATGACCACGGAAAAAGTCAGTGCGGCCAGGACCAGACCGGTGGTCCAGTAGGGGATGCTGAAGGCTCGCTCCGCGGCGCGGGCCACGGAGTTGGACTGGACCATGTTCCCGATCCCTAGCGCGGCGATGGCGGCGAAGACCGCGAAGCAGAAGCCGAGCCATTGCCAGTTTTTCCCCATCCCGTTCTTGATGTAGTACATGGGCCCGCCCACATAGGAGCCGTCCGGCATGGTTTCCCTATAGCGGACCGCGAGCACGGCTTCGCCGTATTTCGTGGCCATGCCGAAAACAGCCGTGACCCACATCCAGAAGACAGCGCCAGGTCCACCAAGGTAGATGGCCGTGGCCACGCCGGCGATGTTCCCGGTCCCGATGGTCGCCGAAAGAGCGGTCATCAGGGCCTGAAAGGGGGTGATCTCGCCCTCGCCCCTTTGCTCGCTTTTCTTGCGGCCCTGCATCATGAGCTTGAAGGCGTACCCAATCTTTCGGACGGTCTGCCAGCGCATACCGAAGGTGAGATAGATCCCAGTGCCCACGAGAAGTATGAGCATGTACGGGCCCCAGACAAATCCGCTGATCTTCTCGAAAAGTGCGAGCAAAGCTTCCATGTCCGCCTCCTTCGTTTAGGGTTGTGAACGGGAACGGGTGAAGGAAAGCGCGCCGCCTCCCCGCGACGTGGCGCGATAGACCCTCGGGACCCTGGAAGTGAGCGCGGTGACGATCTCGTAGGAGATGGTGCGGCAGATCCATGCCAACTCCTCCGCGCTCACCCTGTCATTGCCATCCTCTCCCAGGAGGACGACTTCCTCCCCCGTTTGCGGAGCTTCGGCCTCTCCCAGATCGACTACTGTCTGGTCCATGCAGACCTGACCTGCCACGCGCGCCCTGCGGCCGCGGAAGAGCACCTCCACCCCGGGGGAGAGGCAACGCCTGTATCCGTCCGCATAGCCGACAGGCAGCGTCCCCATCCAGGTTTCCCCGTCCGTGGCGTATTTTGAGCCGTAGCTGACGGGGAAGTCCGGACCCACGCGCTTGACTTGCGCGATACGAGCCTTGAGGGAAAGGGCAGGGGATAGCCCGAGCTCGGCGGGGCTCTTATCGACCAGGGGCGTCAGGCCATAGAGCATCAGACCGGGCCGGACCAGGTCCAGATGGGTTTCGGGCATGGCCAGCAGCGCGGCGCTGTTCGCAGCGTGCCGCAAGGGAATTTCGATTCCGCGTTCCCGCAGGCCGTCCACCACACTGTGGAATCGGGCCAGTTGGAGCCTGGTGAAATCCCTGTCCGGCTCGTCCGCGCGCGCGAAATGGGTGTAGATGCCCTCCAGGCCTAGTCCCGGCAGGCAGGCGATGGCTTCCGCTTGATCCAGGGCTTCGCCGTGGGGTTCGGTTTCGGTGACGCCCTCCCGGACGGTGACCACCCCCAGACGTCCCATTCCAGTATCCACCTTGAGATGGGCCCGGAGGCGTCCTCCCAGGGATCGGGCCCTCCGGGAGAGAGCGGTCGAAGTCTCCAGGTCGAACACGGTCTGAATCAGGTCTTGCTCTAGGAGCTGATCCACCTGTTCCGGCGCTGGGGCGCCGAAGATGAGGATATCTGCCCGGATGCCTGCCCGCCGCAGGGTTACGGCCTCCTCCAGTCGAGCCACGGCCAGGCAGTCCGCTCCGCTTTTCAGGGCGGCTCGGGCTGTCTGCACAGCTCCGTGCCCGTATCCGTCCGCCTTGACCACGGCCATGACCCGGGTGTTTTCCGGGACTGTCCGCCTGGCCAGGCGGCAGTTGTCCGCAATCGCTTCCGGATACACTTCCGCCCAGAGAAAGGGGGAGGTATTCTGGATCCGGCTGTTCATAGAGTTTTTGCTAGGCTTGCTTTGAGGGGCGTTGGGTTAGAGGACATCCTCGGGTGGCTGGCATACATCTTGGAGTTGAAATGCCTCGCCAACAGGAGGACAGGTAAGGGTCCCTTTGTATGCGTTTAGTCCCTGGCGCAGCATGGGGTTGTCCCGGCAGGCCCCTTCGGCCCCCTTGGCCGCGATCTCCAGGCC
>JAIPEP010000154.1 GCA_021737085.1 Desulfohalobiaceae bacterium
TCGAAGGAGGTGGCCTTCCCCGCGGCGGACGAGGGGATTGGATACACAGCTGCCGCGGCGATGAGAACGAGACAGCAGAAGAAAGCGAGGGCTTTGCGTGACATGACTTGGCTTTCCTTGTTGGGGTTGAGATAAAAGGGGCGATGGCCGGCCGGCTTTCGGGATCAGAACATGACCTGTCCCGCAAGGATCAAATAGTACTCTCCGATGGCGATCATGATCAGTCCCAGTATCTTCTTGAGCAGGTTCATCCAGTTTCCGGGCTTGGGCAGGGCGGTCATGACCCCGGCGAAGGTGCCCACAACCATCAGGAGGAGCCCCAGGCCCAGGGAAAAGGCGAAGAGGAGAACGCCTCCCCGGATCACGTCCTGGGTGGTGGCCACATAGGTCAGCACCACTCCCAGCACCGGAGCAGTGCAGGGCGAGGCCACGATCCCGGAGGCCGCCCCCAGGGTGAAGGCCCCGAAGAATCCCTGTCTGTCCCGACCTCTGCCGCCTCCACCTCCGGAAAGAAAGGGAAGGGGGATCACCTCCAGGACGTTCAGCCCCAGGAGAATGAAGATGTTGGCCACCACGATCCGGGCCCAGGGACTGCTGGCGATCCCGCCGAAGAGGCTCCCGGTCAGGGCTGCCGCCATGCCCAGCGCGGTATAGACCACCGCCAGCCCAAGGACGTAGGCCAGGGACATGAAGAAGGCCCTGGTCCGGGTCCGGTCCCCGATGCTTCTGGAGCCGACATAGGTGGCGACAACCGGGAGCAGGGGATAGACGCAGGGGGAGAGACTGGCCAGCACTCCTCCTCCGAAGCAGATCGCAGCGGAGAAGAGCATGGAGCTGCCCAGCGCGGTTTGCAGGGACGGAGCCAGATTGATCATAGTCGCGATTTCGTCCTGTCTGCCTTTTGGTGCCTATCAGAGATGGCTTCTGCCCATATCCGTGATGATGGCCTCCAGATCCTTGCCTTCCTGGGCCTCCAGGGACTTGCGAGCCCGCTCCAGCTGCTGGCGGGTGCCGGGCTCGTCGAGCTGGGACGGCGAGACGAGGCTTCCGGCGCGGCGACCCAGCCGATAGAGCAGCCTCTCTTCCCTGGGGCGGCCGAGGTACTCCTCGATGACACCCAGCATGGCTTCCTTGTCCCGGGGCAGGCGGCCCTGCACCTCCTGGAGCAGGTTCATGACGTGGTCCGAGGCAAGCTCGGCAGTGGTTTCCCGCAGAGACTGGATCAGGAGCCGGATCTCGGAGACGATTTCGTCGTCGTCCAAGGGAGTGAACCCGCCCCGTTTGCGCATGGCGTCCAGCTCGGTGCCGGGCATGATCTGCAAGGTGCGCAGGCGGATGAAGTCCGGGTTGATGGCGTCCAGCACGCGCGCGGTCTCCAGGGCGTGCTCCCGGGACAGCTCCCTGCCTCCCAGCCCGGGCATGATATACTCGGACAGGGAGAATCCGCTTTGCACCGCCTTTTGTCCCGCCTGGATATGCTGCTCTGAGCTCATGCCCTTGTTCATCAGGCGCAGGACCCGGTCCGATCCGCTTTCCATACCGATGTGCAGGCGGTCCAGTCCTGCCCGGCGCAGACGGGTGAGCTCCTCCTCGCTCTTGCGGACCACCGTGCTGCTGCGGGCGTACATGGTGACCCGCCGCACCAGGGGGATCTTGCTCCGCAAAGCCGTCAGGGCCTGTTCCAGGACCTCCGTCTTGAGGATGAGACTGTTCGCGTCCTGGATGAAAACCGTGCCCTCGCCCTGGAGAACCCAGAAGGCGAGCTGCTTGTACTGCTCGCTCCAATCCCCGCTTTTGAGGATGCGCTGCATGACACCCGGGTCGAGATCCTCCCCTCCGGTCAGCGAACGGGCGAAGCTGCGCATCTCCGAGAGCATCCGGGAGACGGCGTCTATGTCCTCCAGGATCTCCTCCAGGCTCCTGCGGCTGAACCGCCGCCTTTTGTACACCGGACAGAAGGCGCACTTGTTCCAGGGGCAGTTCCTGGTGAAGCGAAGCAGCAGGCTGCCCGCCTCGCTGGGCGGTCGGATGGGGCCTTGTTCAAAGCTCGCCATGGGCCCGTTCCTCCAGATTTTCTTTCTGCATAACTTTGGTCCGAGTCAGGTGGAGAAAACGTGCGATCCGTGTCAGGGCTCAGGTCTCGCAAGTCCCGCAGAGAAAGCAGTTGTAGCGGTACATCATGGCGCAGGCCTTGACCGCCTTTTCCGGGGTGTGGAAAAAAACGCTCTGATATCGCGAACCCGAGGCCTCCTCGATGGTCCGGTCCGATTCCCCGGACTGCAGCCGTACACCGAATATCGGCTTTTCATGAGTCTCCATGAGACAGGCCACGGCTTCCACGTACTCCTGCTCGAAGCGGGCGAGCTCCCGGTCCACGTCCTGCAAGTACTCCTCGGAGTAACCGGGGTCTACCCGGCGCACCGCGTTGAGGTAATCCTGGACAAAGGCCCGTCTGCCCAGAATCCCCAGATTGATAACCGCGTCGCAGCCGTCCCAGGCCGCAAGCTTCTCCATGGCCTTGAGGGGCAGGGAAAGATCGCTTTCCCCCACGAGGTCCACCGGGTTGGAGCGGCTCCAGTAGGGGGGCAGCTCCGCGTCCATAAAGCTCAGGACCTCCTGGCTCAGCTCGGGGAGCACGAGCCCGTACTGGGCGCACATGTCCGCTGTGATAACGCCCCAGCCCCCGCCCAGGGTGACCACGGCCACCCGTCTGCCCTGGGGCAGGGGAAGGGAGGAAAATGCTGCGGTGAGATCCAAAAGATCCATGGGCCCGTCCACCCTGATCACTCCCGCCTGGCGGCAGAGGCCGTCGAAAACCGCATTGTCCGAGCTCATGGCTCCGGTGTGGCTGGCCGCGGCCTTGCTCCCCTGCTTGGTGCTGCCGCCCTTGAGCAGGACAATGGGCTTCTTGCGGGATGCCCTGCGGGCGGTGTCCAGAAAGCGGTGCCCGTCCTTGGGGCTTTCCAGATAGAGCATGACCGTTCGGGTCAGCTCGTCCTCGGCGAGATAGTCCAGAAAATCCTCCACGCTGAGCATGGCCTCGTTGCCCGAGCCGCAGAAGGAGCGGATCCCGATGCCCTGCTGTTCGGCGAAGGAAAGCAGCTGCACCCCCATGTTCCCGGACTGGGAGATCATGGCCGTGGAGCCGGGCCTGGGCTGGACGATGGAGCCGGTGCAGTAGAAGCTGTGGTGCGGGTTGCACAGGCCCATGGTGTTGGGCCCGAGAATGGTGATACCCAGGCGGTTGGCCTTGTCCACCAGCTCGTGCTCCAGCTCCCGGCCCTGTGGGCCGGTTTCGGCGAAGCCGGAGGCGATGAGGACCATCCGGGTGATTCCCTTGTGCCGGAGGTCCTCCAGAAGTCCGGAGATCTTGGCCGCGGGTATGGTGACCACGGCAAGGTCCGGTGTCTCTGGCAGGGAGTCGAGCGAGGTATAAGCCTCTTGGCCGGCGATGGTGCCGCCCTTGGGGTTTACCAGGTAGACTGCTCCCGGGAAGCGGCCGCTGGTGACGTTGGTCACCAGGAGATGGCCCCATTTGCCCAATCTGGAGGAGGCGCCGATGAAAACGAGGCTACGGGGCCGGAAGAACTCCTCGGTGGTGCGCGGGGAGATTGCGGGACGGGACCCGGGAAGGCTTTGTCCGCGCTCCAGGACCGCGAGGGCGTCCGCCGCGAGCACTTCTCCCTCAGCCGTGATCAGGAGAGGGTTGATGTCCAGCTCCCGGATGTCCGGATAGTCCCGGGCCAATTCTCCCAGTCCGGTCAAGGTGCGGACGAGGGCGGCTTCGTCCGCGGGCCGCTGATTGCGGACCCCCTGCAGCAGGCTGCGGCTGCGGATCTGCGCGAGCATGTCCCGGGCGTCCTGCTCGGTAACTGGTGCCAGCCTGAGGCTCACGTCGGAGAGGGCCTCGGTGAAGATCCCGCCCAGGCCGAACATGAGCACCGGCCCGAATTGCGGGTCCCGGAAGAAACCGGCAAGGAATTCCCTTTCCGCCTTGATCTGCGGTTGGACCAGCACTCCGCGGAGCCCCGGGGTTCCTTCCATCTCCTGGAAAGCATGGCGGACCGCCCCGCTATGCTCCAGTCCGAGCCGGACCAGGCCGGCTTCGGTCTTGTGTCCAATATCTCGGGCCAGCCCTTTGAGCACCACGGGATAACCGATTTCCTCCGCGGCACGGACCGCTTCCTCAGCGGACGCGGCAGTGCGCTCGGGGATCACCGGAATGGTGAATTCCCGCAGAAAGGTCTTGCTTTCGGATTCGTCCAGGCTCCTCGAGCCGGCTGTAAGAGCCTGCTCAATGGCGTCCCCAAGGTCCGGGGGCATTTCCACCTCCTTGTTTCCCGATATCTCCCATGTCCATGTCCATTCGGAGATGGGGGCTTTTTTTGCAGGAAAATGTGTCCGATTAGCTGAATTTCAAGGATAAATTGGCAAGCGAGGCCCGCCCTGTTGAATCCTGCCTCCGGCAGGGCGGCTCAGCTGCATTCAACAGGGCAAGGCGGGTGGAGCGCATCGCTGGGTTTCATAAAACACCTTTCCTGAAGCAGGACAACACAACCTATTATCATACTACACAATCAGGGCGAAGGCAAAATCCCTTGTCCCAACAGCTCCGGGATCTTCCAGGGCCAGGGTGCTCCGGACGCCGCCCCTTTCTGACAGGCGCAATGACCTGTCACATGAACAAGGAATTGAGCCGGAGCGGGGAATGTGCTATATATATTTAGTGGTAAAATTTTTTCCTTAACTGCCTGGAGGCAGGAGGGGCAAAAGGCGGGAAGGGGGAGTGTGTTGGTGCGAAGCGAGGACAAGGACGGAAATCGCGAACAGTTCCTTCGGCGGCTCCAAGAGCTTTTCTGCTCCTTGGACGGCGGAAGGGCCGATCCGGCTGAGAGGCGCGGAGGTGTTCCCCCCGGATTCGGCTGGACCGAGTCCGAAGCGGAATATCGAAAAGCCCAGGCCGCATGGCTGAGCGGGACAGGGCGGAGCGGAAAGCGGAAAGGACGTGGTCTTTTGGGGGAAACCGGCCAGTCAAGCGGGGACAGGCAGCATGAAGAAGATGAATGAGGTGAAGGGAAGCTGGTTTCCGTCGGGAAGGAGAGCTTTTCGGACTGGAACTAGGTTAACACAGCGTCGCTCTGCGGATAAAGAGGAGGAGAGTTATGGCCCAAAAGGGACCGCGCCTGAACGATCTGGATGAGCCGGAATACAGGGGAAACCCCAGGGGCAGGATCGCATCCGGCTGGCTGGACAAAGCGCGAAAGCATCTCCTTCCAGTGGCTATCGGCGGTGCCGTGATTCTGTTCGCCCTGATCATGCTCGTGTTTTGGGGCGGATCCGGGGAAGACCAAAATGCGGCACGGGAGGGGAGCGATAAGGAGAGCCTCGAGGCGCGATTGAACAAACTCGAGTTTCAGCACAGCATGATCCTGGAGCAGATGAACAAGATCCAGGAATCCTCTTCTTCCGGAATTCGCCAACAGGAGCTGGCCAAGCTCAGGAAGGCGGTTTCGGATCTGGAGGCCCGGCTCGCCGGCCTGGAGGACCGTCTGGCGGAGCGGCTGGAGGTCGCCGACCGCGAAGATGAGGGGGACGGCGGGTCCCGGGAAGGGACGAAGCGGCATACGGTCCAGGAAGGAGAGACCCTTTTCCGCCTCAGTCAGCGCTACGATGTTTCCGTGGAAGAGCTCCGGGAATGGAATGACATCGAGGAAGGGGAGTTTATTCAGCCGGGACAGGAGCTGAAGGTGGCCCAATAGGTCTAG
>JAIPEP010000020.1 GCA_021737085.1 Desulfohalobiaceae bacterium
CGACTCTTTCCGCTCCCCCGGTTCCGCAGAGCTGGAGAGCCGGGTCGAGCTCCTGAAGGATCTCCTGGAGCGAGTGGATCTGCCCGGCCTGCGCGCGGCCCATCCCGAGCTCCGCGCCGGCGGCGGGCCAGTCCGGATCCTGCGCGAAGGGGACGCGATCCGCATCGAGGCCGAGGGGCGGATCCTGCACAGCCAGCATCTTGAATAAACCGCCAAGGCGCAAAGGGCGCCAAGGAAGAAACGCTAAGGCTTGGATCAATTTTCTTTTGCCGCCTGCCCCGTTAAACGCGAAGTCTGTTTAACAGGGGGGAAACGGCAAAAGAAAAGCTGCCTTGACCAAAACCGCTACCCGGTTTTGGTCAAACAAAAAGCTTTGTGCTCTTTCCTTGGCGTTCTTCGCGTCTTGGCGGTTCTACATGAAATACGCATTCCTCTATTGATTGAGCTCATTTTCATCCAAAAACAAGCCCTCCAGGCTCCGCCCGGAGGGCTTTTCTATTCGCGCTCATTCGCGTTAATTCGCGGGCCTCTTCTACCCCCGCTGCAAGGTCGCGGCGAAACCCATGCCGCCGCCGATGCATAGCGTGGCCAGGCCGCGGCTCACACCGCTTCGCTCCATCTCCTTGGCCAGGGAATAGACAATGCGGGCCCCGGTGGAGCCGATGGGGTGACCCAGGGAGATGCCGCTGCCGTGGGGATTGGTCCGCTCCCAGTCCAGGCCCAGCTCACGCAGGCAGGCCAGGGCCTGGGCGGCGAAGGCCTCGTTGAGCTCTGCGCGCTCGATGTCCGCCACGGACCAGCCCGCCTTGTGCAGGGCGGAGTGTACCGCGGGAATGACCCCCAGGCCCATGTAGGCCGGGTCGATGGCTCCGGCCGCGGTGGAGGCGATGGTGGCCAGCGGGGTGAGGCCCAGGGACTGCGCCTTCTCCCGGGTCATGAGCAGCACCGCTGCGCCTGCGTCGTTGATCCCGGAGGCGTTGCCCGCGGTCACCGTGCCGTCCTTCTTGAACACGGGCTTCAATTTGCCCATCTTCTCCATGTCCGTGTCCATGGGCCGCTCGTCCGTGTCGAAGACAACGGGATCACCCTTGCGCTTGGGGATGTGGACGGGCACCACCTCCTCCTTGACCACGCCGTCCCGGATCGCGGCCATGGCCCGGGCGTGGCTGTCCACGCCGAGCTGATCCTGCTCCTGGCGGCTGATCCCGTGGGCCTGGGCGATATTCTCCGCGGTCACGCCCATGTGGTAGCCGTAGAAGAGCTCCCACAGGCCGTCGTGGACCATGAGGTCCCTGGCCTCGGTATTGAACATGCGGGCTCCCTCGCGCATGGCCGGGAGGGCGTAGGGAGCCTGGCTCATGTTCTCCATGCCTCCGGCCACAACCACTTCCGCGTCCCCGGACCGTATGGACTGGACCCCCATGGCGATGGCCTTGATCCCGGAGGCGCAGACCTTGTTTACCGTGGCCGCGGGGGTCTCCTTGGGCAGGCCGGCGTAGATGGTGGCCTGGCGGGCCGGATTCTGACCCTGGCCGGCCTGCAGGACGTTACCCATGATCACCTCGTCCACGACGACCGAGGCGGCGCTCTGGTCCCAGTCGCCGCCGTACTTCTCCTCCAGCTCGATCCGGCCCTGATTCTTGAGGACATTCGGAGCCCAGTCCAGCATCTGCCTGGACGGCTCGGGCCGCAATCCGGCCCGCTTCAAGGACTCCTTGATGCACTCCGCTCCCAGACGCGCCGCAGGCACGTCCTTCAGGGTCCCCATAAAACTGCCCAGGGCTGTCCTGGCTCCGCTGACTATGACCACGTCCTGCATAGGCCCTCTCCTGTTCTGTTTGCGTATTGGCTACCTGCCTTATGACCTCGAGCCCGTGCGGAACCGTCCGCATTTTCTTCCCTTCAGCCTCTCCCGGGCCGGATCGCGTCCGCACACGGAACGCGGTAGCACGGCTGCACACTGCTCTTTTCGCAGCTTAACCTATCACCTTTGCCCCTTTGCGCCAAGTGGAGACAGAGCGGCTCTACCGTCCCCCCTCCCCAAAAACGGCAGGCAACACATACTTGACAGCGCGGCCGGGCGCAGTTATTTTTCTCTTTGTTCCTTCCCCGGTAGCTCAAGCGGCAGAGCGGGTGACTGTTAATCACCATGTTGGCGGTTCAAGTCCGTCCCGGGGAGCCATACAAATCAGGGGGTTAGAGCAAAGCTCTAGCCCCTTTCTTTTTATCCCCACCAAGATTATCCCCTGTGTGTCCCCGAAGAAAGAATTCCGGGGATAGACACCCTTGTCTATCAGTCTTGTCCTTCCTGATCTAGTTCTCTGCGTATCGCTCTGAATCTATATACATTCCGATGAGATATATCGTCGCACATTTTTACTGTGTCGATTTCCGGAATCCTACCCACGCGGGAACCGTCCAGAAGGCCCTCATAGCCCAAATATGAAGGGCTTCATCGCCTAGCCTTCTCCGAACTCGATCCCATAAAGTCTGAAAGGGGCAACATACAACGATTTTTGATCAATGCTTTATCTCCTCAGCTTGTCAGCTCACATCTTTGTTGCTAGCTTCCTCCAAACCGTCACTTAAAAAGGGTTGGTTATGCTCAAATTGGAGCAGATCGTTTCCGGTCAGCAAATCACGGGCATCGAGCAGGACAAGATTGTACGCATAGTCTCCACGGAGAAGCTGGGGGAGCATGCCATCAATGCCATTTATCGGGATGGGTCTGGCCGTCTGGGGGAGCGAATGCTTTTTCGCTCAGACGAACCGACCATCTCCCTCGCTGAGTCCGGTTGCCCCTGGGGTTTTGACGCTCCAGCTCAGGATTTCAAGCTCGCCCTGGAAGCACAGCGCATAAAACTGGCCTACCTCTTTGACCCCATGATGGCGGTGCATACCTCCAACGTGGATCCCCTCCCCCATCAAATCACTGCCGTGTATCAGCACATGCTCACCAAACAGCCTCTGCGCTTTGTGCTTGCCGATGACCCAGGCGCGGGCAAGACCATCATGGCCGGTCTGCTAATCCGGGAGCTGATCATGCGCGGAGACACCAAGCGCATCCTAGTGGTTTGCCCCGGCGGCCTGGTGGAACAGTGGCAGGATGAGCTGTATGAAAAGTTCGGCTTGGTTTTCTCTATCTTCACCCGGGACATGATAGACAATTCCCACTCCGGAAACCCTTTTGAAGATCAGGACCGGATAATTGCCAGGATGGATCAACTGGCCAGAAGCGATGAGCTTTATGAAAAGCTGTCCAGTACCGAGTGGGATCTAATCATTGTGGATGAGGCCCACAAGATGTCTGCCAGCTACTTTGGCAATAAAGTAACCAAGACCAAGCGCTTCATGCTTGGTGAGCTTTTGTCCACCAGGACCCGTCATTTCCTGCTCATGACCGCAACTCCCCATAACGGCAAGGAAGCGGACTTTCAGCTCTTCATGTCCCTTTTGGACGGGGACCGATTTTACGGCCGGTTTCGGGACGGTGTGCATCAGGTGGATATCTCGGACATGCTTCGGCGCATGGTCAAAGAAGAGCTGCTCAAGTTCGATGGCACGCCATTGTTCCCTGAACGCCGGGCCATCACCGCCACTTATCGCCTCTCAGATCAGGAAGCCGAACTCTACGCCCTGGTCACTGACTACGTAAAAAACGAAATGAACAAGGCCGATAACCTGGACGGTAAACGTAGAGGATCTGTGGGCTTCGCCCTAACCCTGCTCCAACGCCGTTTGGCCTCTTCACCGGAAGCCATATATCAATCCTTAAAGAGAAGGCGGCAGCGCCTGGAACGACGCATAGAAGATGAAAAGGTCCAGAACCGAGGCCATCTGATGTCTGAAACCTATGCCGAGTATGGGGTGGATAATTTCGAGGATGCCGACGAACAGCTCTCTGAATCAGAATTCGAGAATTTGGCTGATACCCTGGTGGACCAGGCCACCGCAGCCAGGACCATAGAAGAGTTGGAAAATGAAGTAGCCACTTTACAATCTTTGGAAAACAAGGCCAAAACAGTAGTCCACTCCGGTCAGGACTGCAAATGGGAACAGCTCTCCTCAATTTTGCAGGATGACGACCGGATGAAGGATTCCAGCGGCAAAAGAGTCAAGCTGATCATTTTTACTGAGCACAAGGATACTCTTAGATATCTCAAAGACCGGATATCCGATCTGTTCGGAGATCCTGACGCAGTGCTGACAATCCATGGAGGGATGGGTAGAGACCAGCGCCGGAACATCCAGGAAACATTTCGCTTTGAACCAAAGGCGATTATCCTGGTGGCCACGGATGCAGCAGGAGAAGGAGTGAACCTGCAAAACGCCAGCCTAATGGTCAATTACGACCTGCCTTGGAATCCTAATCGCCTGGAACAGCGCTTTGGCCGAATTCACCGTATTGGCCAGACCGAGATCTGTCATCTCTGGAATATGGTAGCCATGGACACCCGGGAGGGAGATGTATTTTATCGCTTGTTTCAAAAGCTGGACAATGAACGTCAGGCCCTGGGCGGCCGGGTCTTCGATATTCTGGGCGAGGTCTTTGAGGGCAAATCTCTCAAGGACATGCTGGTGGAAGCAATCCGCTACGGAGATGACCCTGAAATACGGTCTAGGTTGGAGCAGCAGGTAGAAGGTGCCCTGGACACTGAACATTTGCGGGAAATAATGAACCGCAATGCCCTGGCCGAAGAAGTCATGACCCGGGAACAGCTTTATGCTGTCAAAGAAGAACTGGAAAAGGCCGAAGCCAGAAAACTCCAGCCACATTTTGTTCGGGCCTTTTTCATGGAGGCTTTTAAGTCCTTTCAAGGCGAGCTGCGCCAGAGGGAAGCAGGTAGATACGAAATACGCTATGTACCAGGTATCATTAGGGAACGGGACCGGGTTATCGGAGGCCGAGACCCTGTTTTGAAAAGATATGAGCGCATATGTTTTGAACGTCATCTGGTCCATGTCTATGGCAAGCCCATGGCTAGCCTAGTCCATCCTGGACACCCTCTCATGGCCGCTTTGACCGACCTGATCATTGAGGCCCACTCTAACAAATTCAAGCAGGGAACGATTTTTGTAGATCCAACAGACGAGGCAGATACACCCAAGGTCCTGGTTATGTTGGATCATGTGGTACGTGAGAGTGCCTATGGTCAAAACGAGCGCCAAGTTGCCTCCAGGCGTATCCAATTTGTGCAGATTGACTCTCATGGCGCTGTGACAAATGCAGGATGGGCGCCGCACCTAGATATGGAGCCTCTGCCTGATGCCGACAAGGCGCTTATCCAGGATGTCTTAAACCAACCCTGGCTCAGCGATACCTTAGAGCAGCAGGCCTTGGAATACGCTGCTGAGATGCTTGTCCCTGAGCACTATCAGGAAATCAAAGAGCAAAGGGAACGTCAGGTTAGTAAGGTTCTGGATGCAGTGCATGAACGGTTAACCAAAGAAATCGAGTATTGGCAAGTTCGTTATTTTCAACTTAAAGACGCCATGGAAGCAGGCAAGCAGCCCCGAATGCAACCGGAAAACGCTAGGCGTAGGGCTGAAGAGTTACGAGCCCGCCTGGAAGAGCGAACCAGGGAACTCATGGCCAAGCGAGGTGTAATTTCCAGCTCTCCTGTGGTTGTGGGCGCCGCCCTGGTTATTCCTGCCGGACTTTTAGCTCAGCGCAAAGGTCAAGAAGATGCCTTGTTCAGTCAGGATGCCCAAAGACGAAAGCGCATAGAGCAAATAGCCATGCAAACGGTCATGGAATATGAAAAAGCCCAAGGTTACAGGGTCAAGGACGTCTCTGCTGAAAAATGCGGTTGGGATGTTTCAGCCTACAAGGAAAGCCGATCTGACCGCCACATCGAGGTCAAAGGCCGGGCTAAGGGGCAGAGCACGATCACAGTGACCAGAAACGAGATCATGTATGCCCTGAACCAGGAGGATAAATTCTGGTTGGCTGTCGTCTTTGTGGATGAGGACGATGCAGTGTATGGGCCGTATTATGTACAAAAGCCATTCAATGCGGAACCTGATTGGGGAGTAGCTAGTCTGAACTACGATGTAAACGAATTGATATCTCAATCCCACCCTTAATGAGGAAATCATGATCAAGGCCCCCAAGAAACTCATAGAATGCGCCCTCCCCCTGGATGAAATAAATGCTGCAACAGCCAAGGAAAAGTCCATCCGGCACGGGCATCCCTCGACCCTGCACCTGTGGTGGGCCAGACGGCCATTGGCCGCAGCCAGGGCAGTGCTTTTTGCCCAATTGGTCAATGATCCTGGCGGAGAACGCGGCTGGGGAAAATATCCTGGTCAGACCAAGAAGGACGCCCAAAGAGAGCGTGAACGCCTGTTTGATATTCTCAGAGAGCTAGTCAAGTGGGAAAACACGAACAATCAAGAGTTGCTGGAACGGGCCAGGGAGGAAATCCGCAAGTCTTGGCGGGAAACCTGCGAGATGAACAAGGGTAGACCTGGTTTTGATCCAGAAAAGTTGCCCGCCCTTCACGACCCCTTTGCCGGGGGCGGGGCTATTCCCCTGGAAGCCCAGCGCCTGGGACTGGAAGCCTATGCCTCAGATCTCAACCCGGTTGCCGTGATTATCAACAAGGCCATGATTGAGATTCCGCCCAAGTTTGCAGGCCAAGCACCAGTGGGACCAATACCTGAAGGTGAGCGTAGAGATGCAAGAGGCAAACACGACTGGACAGGAGCAAAGGGGCTGGCCGAAGATGTGCGCCGCTACGGGCATTGGATGCGCAAGGAGGCTGAAAAGCGCATTGGCCATCTCTATCCCAAAGTTAAGATAACCAAGGAAATGGTTGATGAACGACCAGATTTAGCACCATATCTAGGTCAAGAATTGACAGTCATCGCCTGGATTTGGGCTCGTACGGTCAAAAGCCCTAACCCGGCCTTTTCCCATGTTGATGTGCCCCTGGCCTCTACATTCATGCTCTCCACCAAAAAAGGCAATGAAGCCTATGTGCAGCCAGTCATAGAAGGTGATGGATACCGTTTTGAGGTCAAAGTGGGGAAACCAAAATATTTTGAAGAGGTCAAGAAAGGGACCAAGCTGGGACGAGGGGCGAGATTCAAGTGTTTGATGTCTGAAACGCCGATGTCTTTAGAATATGTGCGAGGACAATTTAAGGCAAAAAATAACCAAGCTCGTCTAATGGCCATTATTGCTGAAGGCAAGCGTGGAAGAATATACATTACTCCAAATCAAGATCAAGAGCAACTCGCCAGGAAAGTTAGACCAGATAGAATGCCTGATCAAAAAATGAATCAAGATACAAGCAACTTGGTAAGTGGTCGAGGCTATGGGATCACTCATTGGCATGAAATCTTCACTCCCCGCCAACTTGTAGCTTTGAATACCTTTTCCGACTTGGTCCAGGAAGCCAGGGAAAAGGTGATTACGGATGCCCGAAAAGTCGGTTGGTCTGATAATGGAGTGGGCCTGAATGAGGGCGGATCTGGAGCAACAGCCTATGGTGATGCGGTGGCTGTATATTTAGGAATCTGTTTGAGTAGACTCGCTAACAGATCTTCATCTATTTGTTTTTGGGATAATATGCGAGAAGCAGTTCAACAAGTTTTTGCCCGACAAGCTATTCCAATGAACTGGGATTTTGCTGAAGGGAATCCATTTTCAGACTCTACTGGTAATATCAACAATCAATTAAAGTACATAATCAAAGTCCTTCAGAATACAAATTTTTTATCTTACGGAAGTGCAACTCAATCCGAGGTCACATCTCAAAATATTAGCAATGAAAAGATAATTTCTACTGATCCCCCTTATTACGACAACATTGATTATGCTGATTTATCAGATTTTTTTTACATCTGGCTCAGAAAATCACTAAAGTCAATATTTCCTGATTCTTTTTCAACAATGACTGTGCCTAAGATGGAGGAACTTGTAGCAAATTCTTATAGACATGGAGACAAGGAGAAGGCTGAGCAGTTCTTCATGGATGGTATGAAAAAGGCCATGAAAAACCTTGTGGCATTATCCAATGAAGGCTTCCCAGTAACTATTTATTACGCCTTTAGGCAGACTGATACAAAAAATAATCAAACAGCATCTACTGGCTGGGAAACTTTTCTTGAGGCAGTGATACAATCTGGATTTTTTATTTTAGGCACATGGCCTATGAGGACTGAATATACAGGTAATTTAAAAAAAACAGTCAATGCCTTGGCCTCATCCATCGTCTTAGTATGTCGCAAACGAGACCCCAATGCCCCTTCCATCCCCCGCCGCCAGTTCCTACGCGAGCTTAAAGAGGAAATGCCAGAAGCGCTGGAGACTATGATCGGGGGCAAAGAAGGCGCAACCGCCATTGCCCCGGTAGATCTGGCTCAAGCGGCTATCGGGCCAGGTATGGCTATTTACTCTCGTTACTCAGGCATCCTGGAAGCAGACGGCTCCAAGATGTCTGTTCGGGACGCGCTTATCCAGATCAACAGGGTTATTGACGAATTCTTCAATGAAGCTGAAGGAGATATGGACGCGGATACCCGGTTCTGCATCGACTGGTTCATGCAGTACGGGTTCAAGGCAGACGCCTTTGGCCAAGCCGATGTCCTAGCCCGGGCCAAGGGCACCACAGTAGATGGTTTGGCTCAGGCCGGAGTTGTGGAGGCAAAGGCGGGCAAGGTCCGTCTGCTGAAGTTCAACGAATATAACGATGAGTGGGACCCGCACAATGATCAACGCACTCCCACCTGGGAAGCCCTGCATCAGCTCATCCGGGCCCTACGCACTGGAGGGGAATCTGAAGCAGGCCGCCTGTTAGGCAAGATGACGGAAAGGACAGAAAGTATCCGCCAGTTGGCCTATCGTCTGTTCACCCTTTGCGAGCGCAAGGGTTGGGCTGAAGAAGCCCGAGCTTATAACGAACTCATTGCCTCCTGGTATGGCACTGTAGAAGCAGCGTCTTCAGAAAAGAAACAGCCAAGCCAGAGGAAAATGACATTTGATGACCTGTTAAATAATTAATGTGGGGGGGTCATGCAACTCAAACCTTGGACCGAGATTGCCACGCCACACGAGGACGTGCTCAAAGGTACCTTTAAACAGGCCGAGTTTGCTGCGGATTTGAGCCTGGTTAAGGAAGGCACAGCTCCTAAGGAATACCAGGACCCAATCAGCTTTTTTGAAAGGACTTACATTACAGAAGGCATGCACCTTCTCCTGGATAGCGTAGTCAAGCGCCTAAATGGCGGAAGTGGAGATCCGGTCATCCAACTGCAAACTGCTTTTGGTGGCGGCAAGACCCATACAGAAACTGCTGTCTATCATCTGGGAAAAGGCGAACAACCGCCCAGCCAATTGCGAGGTATTCCGCGCATCCTGGATGCTGCCGGGGTAACCGAGATCCCAAAGGCATCTATAGCTGTTGTGGACGGCAATCGCATGAGCCCTTCCCAGCCCAAGAACCGGGGTAATGTAGAAATCCGCACTCTGTGGGGAGAAATCGCCTGGCAGGTTGGCGGGGAAGATGGCTTTGCCCTCCTAGCCGACTCTGACCGGGATGGCACTTCTCCTGGCAAAGAGGTTCTCGTTCAGCTTTTTGAGAAATACAGCCCTTGCCTTATTCTTATGGATGAAATGGTGGCCTACTTGCGCCAGTTCCAGGAAGGCAAAGGCTATCCCGGTGGGACCTTTGAGTCCAACATGTCTTTTGTCCAGGCCTTGACCGAGGCAGTGGCCTCCACCAAGGACTGCATGCTTCTGGTAGCTTTGCCGGAATCAAACACCGAGATGGGCGGGGTCAGGGGACAGCAAGCCCTAACCTCCCTGGAAAAGTATTTCGGCAGGATTCAGGCCCTATGGAAGCCTGTGGCAACAGGGGAAGCTTTTGAAATTGTGCGCAGGCGACTGTTTAATGAAATAACGGACCAAAAAGCTGTGGAAGAAGTGTGCCGGGCCTTTGCCCAGTACTACCGGGAGGCAGCTGACGATTTCCCGGGTGAAACCCAGGAAGGGACCTATGTCCAGCGCTTGACGGCCTCCTATCCCATCCATCCAGAGATATTCGATCGCTTGTACCTGGACTGGTCGTCCATGGAAAAGTTTCAGCGCACCAGAGGAGTCCTGCAGCTTTTGGCTACAGTGACCTACCGTCTGTGGAAGGATGGAACGAGTGACCCCATGATCATGCCTGCCTCGTTGCCGTTGTATGACAACAACGTCAAAAACCAGGCCATGTATTACTTGCCTCCTGGCTGGGACCCAGTGCTAGATAAGGACATAGACGGGGAACAGGCCTTATCCGTAAATATAGACACCCAAAATCCTCTTCTAGGCAAGCACCAGGCAGCCAGGAGAACTGCTCGAACAATCTTTTTGGGCAGCGCTCCTGGAGCCAGACGGCAGGGAGCTAGGGGAATTGACCACAAGCATGTGAACCTGGGTGTGGCCTATCCAGGCATCAGTACCAGTGTGGTCAAAGACGCGCTCAAGCACCTCTCGGACAAGCTCTTTTATCTCAATGTTGACCAGGAGCGGTATTGGTTCGATGTTACTCCCAACCTGCGCAGGGAGATGGAAGAGCGCAAGCAGAGGTTTGACGAGCGCGAAGATGTGCTGCCCGAGGTCAAGAAGCGGCTTGAAAAGCTGCTCAAAAAAGGTTCCTTCGGTGGCGTTCATGTATTCACCCCAGCCGCGGACATCCCTGATGATTCCCAGATCAGGCTATGTGTGTTGTCCCCGGATAAGCCCCATTCCAAAACCAGCGAACTAGGCAAAGATACAGCCTCTGAGATCTTAAAGACCAGAGGTACAGGACCTAGGCTGCACCAAAATAGGCTTATTTTCCTTGCTGCGGATTACGACACCGTGCCTAGGCTTAAGGATCAAGCCAGGACCTATCTGGCTTGGAAGTCTATTGTAGAGGATGTGAACCAAACCCGCCTCGTGCTGGACAACTTGCAAGCAAAACAAGCAGAGCAAAACAGCGAGAGTGCTTCCAGCACCCTGAACAGAACCATTACTGAGTGCTTTCAGTGGATTTTAAGTCCCATTCAGCATCCCACCAAACAGGGCGGGTTGAGCAAACTGGACTGGGAGGATCTGCGCATCAACACCGGCGCTACGAATATGACCGAGGAGATCGAAAACAAGCTGACCCATGAAGAGCTGCTCCTCAAGGTTTGGTCCCCAATTCACCTGGACAACATGCTCAAGCAGTGGTTCTGGAAGCAAGGGCTTAAAGACATCAACACCCTGGAACTGTGGGAGAAGATGTGCAACTATCTCTACCTGCCCCGGCTCTTGGACAGTTCCATCCTGCAAGCCACAATTGTCAACGGCGTGGCCAGCGGGGAATATTTCGGATACGCAGACGGCAAAGAAGGAGATGAATACCGCGGCCTCAAGTTTAAAGAGCCCTGCAATGTGGTATTGGACAAGTCCTCAGTGATTATTGAACTGGAAACGGCCAAGGCCTGCAAACAGGCCCAGCAAGAACCTGTTCCAGATCCTCAAGGAGGCGGTACAGATATCCCTGGTCATAAACAGCCCCAGGAAGGAGGGGGCACACCAGGCCAGACGAGTCCTGGTGGAAAGCCTGGAGAGATTCCCGGACCAGACCAACCCCAAGCAACGGCGAAAAAACGCTTTTACGGTACAGTGGAACTCGACCCGCACACCGGACGTATGGATTTTGATACCATCCACAAAGAAATTGTCAGCCAACTCACAGCTAGACCAGGAGCAAATGTTAAACTGCGGCTGGATATTGAAGCTGAGATACCTGAAGGCTTTGATGAACATACCCAAAGGGCAGTCCGAGAAAACTGCGGGACGCTAAATTTTAGTAGTGCCGAGTTTGATGAGGAGTAAGTTCAGTTTTAATAGGTCAAGAGATTATATATCTCTGATTCACCAAGATGATAGCCCGTTTGGAGCGTGTGGAGATCGAGTCTACAGGAGTGGGACTAATATGGGCAAGTCTCGGTCTTGGTTTATACTTGAGGGGGGATGGCGGGGCTATGGTTGCTGCCAGTTCCCGTGTCCCCCTGGGATTTGAGATACGGTGAGCGTGGTGATTCTAGCTCGAGAGGGAAACGTTCAAGTGGAGAGGACAAGGATTGCAGCGATTTCGACACGCAGGCGGAGGCTCAGCGATTTTTCGAGGCGCATCAGCCTGTGGATCCGCATAATCTCGATGGGAACGGGGATGGAGAGGCGTGTGAGAGTCTGCCATAAAGTATGCTTGCTGATATAAAACAAAAGTAAATGCTTTGAATAATGAAAAGAAGCATTATATGAACAATACTGTGCAAATATCATGTTGAAGTCATACTTAATTTCATTTTTAATGATAAGATTATAAATATGGGAGACTTTATGATTCACCAATACAATATGCTGATAACGGTGATAGATAGATTGAGAAAAGAAGCTCCGTCTGAATATAAAAAATATTATCCCCAAGAAGAAGACTATGAAAATTTAAATAAAGCTAGATCACTAACCTTTATACACTTGTTGTTAAAAGTAAAATTTGGTTTAGTCAAATTTAGACAAAGAGAGAGACTAATTACTGATGGACCATATGATGGGGGTGTCGATGGATATTTTATTGATGAAAATAATAAGAAATTATATTTAATTCAGTCAAAATTTAGAACAAGTGCGAAAAACTTTGAAAATAAATCTATTGATGCAGAAGATTTGTTAAAGATGGAAATAGGAAGAATAACTAAAGGTGAAATTTGTGACAGTAAAGGAAATGAGTTTAATGAAAAGATTAAATCTTTACAAGAGAAGCTTAAAAGCATTAGAGATATAGCTAAGTATGATTATATAGTGTTGTTTTTAGGTAATGTGTTCAAACACAGTGATGAACAAATAAGGAGAATGATTGAAAATTGTGAGTATATTATATATGACTCATGTAAAGCTTATAAAGATCTTTTGTTCCCTCTGGCGACCGGAACATATTATGATCCTGATGAAATTACAATAAGTTTAGATTTAAATCAAAAAGAGAGTACTCGTTTAAAGCAATCTATTGATACAGAGTTTGGACAATATAATGTAACAGTGCTATTTGTTCCTACAGAAGAAATAGCAAAAATAATGATGAAATACAAAAATGCAATATTGAAATACAATCCAAGAAATTTTTTATCATTAAAAAGTGGTAATGTTAATGACAATATAAGAAAATCTATCACTAGCCAACAAAAAAATAATTTTGCTATAATTAACAATGGAATAACATTACTTTCTGATAATATAAGTATTACGGAAAGCACTGGAACACATAATACCGGGCAATTGATATTGAATAAGCCACAAATATTAAACGGTGGTCAAACTGCATATACTTTGAGTTCAATATACGAAAAATATAGAAAGTATCAATCCAATCCATTAAAAGATAAAGAAGTTCTTTTGAAAGTCATTACACCAATGACTGAAGATGATACTTTCAGCACTGATTTTATCCAATTAATTTCAAACGCTACAAACCAACAAAATGTTGTAAATGAAGCAGATAGAAGATCAAATCATTCTATTCAAATTCAATTACAGAAAATAATTTTTGAAGAATATGGTTACTTTTATGAACGTAAAGCTGGTGAATTTCATGATGGAGTAAATGAAGGATTAATTGATAAAAATCTTATCATAGATAGATTAACTTTTATTAAGTCTTTCTTGTCTTATTTAGGCAAGCCAGCCAAAGCAAAACGTTCAAATCAAAAAACATTATTTAAAGAAAACTTTTTCAATTCTACAATAAATGATATTGAGCGATACAAAGAAATGTTTTTCTCATATATTATATACACTATACTAGATGAATATGAACAAAAGTATGCTAACAATTTTGATTCAATTAAACATTATGGTTATGCATTAGTATATGGAAAGTTTGCTGTTGTTGCTTCAATCAGTCATACAATTTCACAAATTGAAAATGATTTATCAGATCTTATAGAACAAGCTAGAAGTTATGTTGACAAACATTTATCTATTTGGCCAAACTTCGAAGAGTTCGTAAAAAATTGGAGAAAAGATTTAAAATATTTTAATGAGTCACGTAGTGATTTTCAATCATATTATAAGGTTGATTATTTAGATGAAGATGTGGTGCTATATTTTGTGTTAAATGAAGAATTTCTTGAGACACAGTAAATACTACATTATACCTTTTGCCCAGTCATATATTGGTCAATTTTCGCAATTATTGTGTTTTAACATATTCGTAACTTCGACACATTATGCATATATAATTTCTATAGAACTATTAAAGCAACCTCTTTCTAATTATAACAAATATATGATTTTAATATTTAATAAACTATAATATTCCAATTACATGTCTCACATAATTTTTTGACAAGCCCAGGGCCACACCGGATGGTGCAGCCCCTGGCCTGGTCGTTATGCCGCAACTTGCTGGAAATTCGCCAGGTATGACTTGAACCGTTCGAGCAGGTTGCTGTCCTCCCGGCACTTGCGCAAGTTAGCCATTATCTCCTGGATCTGAGCCGCGCTCAGGTCACGCACGCCGCAGCCGAACTTTCCGGCGATGTAGCTGTGGAACGCATCGAGCTGACCGGACAGCCCCAGCTCTCGCAGCGCGTTATATAGATCCGCCAGGAGCTGGTCGCGGGATTCTCCGTTCTGATCCTGGCTGCTGTGAGCCTCCTGTGAGCCTTGCGCTACCTCTTCCCCGACCGTGCCTCCGGAGTTGAACTGCAGGACGCTCTGGCCTTGATTTTTAGCTGGTTCACTGGGTGTGGCCTGTTCCGCGCCTCGGAGCCAGCTCGCTAATGTCTGTCCGGTCTCAACGCCAGGCACAAAGTATTGTCCGTCGAAGAGGCTGGTCCTGTCCTTGCTGGCTGAGGCCACGTGCCCGTCCACGGAGATTTCCAAGACTGCGGTAAACTCATACTCCAGCCCTTCCCGCTGCACAGGAGCAAGGCCGATCTTCACCGGCTTGGTCTTCCCGGTTCGCTCGTCCTTTTGAACATCCCAAGCCACCTTGGAGCGCATCGTTCCAATGATGTGGGCCCTGCTCTGGACCAGGGCATCGACCAGAGCATTGTGCTTGGGGCTCGCCTGTCTCCATGCCTCGAAATTATTCTTCTCGGCCTTGGTGACTTGATCAACAAACTCCAAAACGCCGCCCTGCCCGGACCAGGCGTGCGATAGAGAATCTATGATGATTGTCTCATAGCCTGCTTTCTCCGCTTCCTGGATCGCTTGGATATAATTCTCCGGGGAGAAGGGAGGCGCTAGCTCGCAGATATCGTAGTCCGCGATGTCGGAGTAGAGATTGCCACTCCCGCGCTCGGTGTCGATCAGGGCTATGCTGCCGCCCAGCCCCTTGGCTATCAGCAGCGAGCTGTAGGTTTTGCCGGATCCGCTCGGCCCGATCAGTGCCAGCCGGAGCTTGGACTGCTGCCTTTTCGCCTTCTTGAACATGGTATTCCTCCTTGGTTAAGAATTTTTCCTAATGATAAGGCCCGCTCCGATTGTCGGGGCGGGCCCTGAACCTCCTTCCGTCATCTGTGTGGATCAGCGAACACATAGCTGTTGAGCCGTGTTCAGCCTTGCTCCCGGGACTTCCTCCCCACTGTTCAACCGCTCCCGGATATCCTTCTTTTTGGGCTCGAAGCTGACCTTGGTATGCACCAAGTCCGCGGGGAGCGACTCAGTGTCGGTCACTTCCACGCTGCTGCTCTGGCGAAGGTAGAGCGTCCCCTTCAGGGCCCTAATCCGCGTGATCCCTTCCCGCTGGAAGATGCTTGCAAGATAGTCTTTGAACTCCTGGAGCCGCTTCTCCGCGCTTTTACGGCGGGAGCGGATCCTGTCCTCCTCGTCCTTCAAGAACTGAATCTCGCTCTGGCGTTTGCGGAGCGCGTAGATCACTCCATCGGCCTTCTCCGTCTCCTGCACTCCAAGCTCCTCAAGATAGGCCAGGGCTGGTTGTTCCTGCTCCTCGTCCAGCTCGTCGGCGACGGCCAGAACATTCCCGATCTCTTGCTCGATTTCGGCGAGAGTGGTCATGGCGAACCTCCTTGTTTCAAGCGATTTCGATCCTCATCTCTCCATCTACCTGGAATAGCTCTTTGCAAAATGGACATTCCTGCAGGGTTCCACGAACACCAGTCGCTTGATTTTGCAGCTCGTCCAGCTCGATAGAGGCCCAGCATTTTGGGCAGACGACAGACGCTTCCTCTACGTAAATGGTGAATGTTTTGGGAATGATCTCCGGCATACGCACCCTCCTTGGTTTTTTGAAGCAGACCCGTAAACGCGAAGAGCCGGGCCCACGGTGGAGCCCGGCTCGATAGTCAAGCTGCAGTTTGTTCAGTGTGGCCCAGGATGTAGTCCGCAGCACGCTGTGCAGCTCCGGCGGCCTTGATGACCATTCGGCTGTCCTCGCGCAGGACATTGAGCCAGCCGTGGATGTAGGCGGCCTGGTTTTCGATAACCGGCTGGGTGATCCCGGCGTGGCCGCAGAGGAAGGCGCTGCCCATCTCCGCAACAAGCTCTTCCCTGGAATATTCCCCGCGGTCGAACTGGGCGTGGTTTACAGCGTCGCGGGCCAGGCGTGACTTGTGGCCGGTGCTGTGAACAAGCTCGTGGTAAAGCGTTGAGTAAAATTCTTCCGACTGATCAAAACGCCCAGGCTGCGGAATGCGAACCGTGTCCCAGCGTGGGATATAGCAGGGCTGCGGGCCCTCCTCGATCTGCGGAGGATTCGGCATCCGGGCAGCTATCTCGCTGGCCTCCTGTAAAGGCTTGTGGTCCACAGGATCCGCGTTGCTGTCCGGGTCGGGGATGCCGGAGACTTGGTTCAAGTTGAAGACTGAAAAAAATCGCAGGATCGGAAACGACCTTTCCCGAACTTCGCCAGTCTCTGGATCCTCTACTTGCTTGGAGACTGGCTTCCACAGAGTTACGGTGGTGCCGCGAGCGCCTTTCTTTACCCCCCCACCGAGCTCTTGAACTTGGTTAAATGTCAGCCACCACTTGGAATCGAAGCCTGCGTTGTTAGCCACAGCCGACAAGACGAAGGTGTTTAAACCTCTGTATGGTCTCTTGTAGCGCAGATTCGCCGGTTTGCCGCCACCAACCCATGGCTTCCTCCAGGGAATTGTTCCGTTCTCAAGCAGGCGAATGATCTGTTTTGTGACCATTTGGTAGATTTTTTCCTGTCCGTTTGCAGACATGGCTAGTTCCTCCTTGGTATTGTGGTTGACCCTTTGTTGGGCTTGAGCTAGGATTTGCTAGCGTTTCTGTCGTGATTGGACGCATACCGTTTCCTTCCCCCTTCCCTCATCTGCGGGGCCGATCCGTGTGGGTCGGCCCCTTTTTGGTTCTCGGATCAATACTGCATTTTTTCTTCTACCTCCTTGAGTTCTCGAATACTCAGTAAGCGAACCTGCCCATTTTCCTTGAAGCGGCGGAGACCTACTACGTAGTTCTGATCCATTATGAGCAAGTCCACGTGTCCATCCTCCGATTGCAGCGGCACACTTTCAGCTCCGCGATGAATGAAGAAGCCCTTGGTGAACCGTTCTCCAGGTCTTGATCCTGACGTGAATAGACCTTCAACATTTTTTGGTGGCGTCAGTGATCGGTTGTAATGCACCTGAGAAACGAATCTGCCGAATACTTGCTCCCATTCTGATTGCTCTTGATCCATAATTCCCTCCTTGGTTTGAGATTTTTTTGCTCAACCCGTAAAACTTAGTGCGAAGCTGCTGCGTCATTGCGCTGGTGAATAAGCACAAAAAAAGCCCCGAGCCTGCTTGAGACTCGGGGCTATCCGCTTTGCGGTGGTTTTGCGTTTACTGATTATGTTTATTGTGGCTGGGCGTCCTCATAATGCCTAGGCGGTGGCGAGAATTGGATCTTCATGACGCTTGCTCCTTTGTTTTGGGTTTATCCATGTGGACAGACAAGTATCGGATCCACAGGCGCTGTGGCTGGAATGAATAGCCCTTCTTCGTAGGGGTCGCGCAAGCCTTCGTATTTTCTTAATTTCTCTAGCTCGGCTTCCTGGCACCGTGCGCAGAGAATGTCGCCATAGTATTTCCGCAGATGACGGGCATGCACTCTTGTCATGCGCATGGTCTGATTGCATTCCGGCGCTTCGCAGTGGACATTGATCAGCTCATGTCCATGTCGCGTTCTCTTCCGCTCGTAGACCTGCTTGCGACATTTTGGAGAGCAATGCTCTTGGTCTGTGCGTTTGGGCTCGAACTTGCGGCGACATTCCGGGTTGGCGCAGATTCTGTGTGCCATGACGTTCCTCCTTGGTCTTTGTGCGTTGAATATGATTTTTGAATAGAACCCGTAAACAAAAAGCCCCGAGCGCTTGGCCCGGGGTTTGCGGGTTCAGAAGGGCAGCTCGATCTCCGGCTCTTCCAGTGCACCCTCTTCTTCTGGCTCCGAGGTGATTTCGTCGAAGCACAGCTCACACAGACCGCTGATCAGCACCTCCTGCTTGCCCGGCTGGGTGTAGCAGCGCGAGTATGGCTCATTCCCGCAGTTGATGCAGACGAGATTCATGTCCACTGCCTCGCCAGGATGCAATTCTTTCTTGCAGTTGCCGCACAGAGCTTGGTGCTTGAAGGTGACGAACGACGTGCTTCTGCATGTGGAGCAGGACATACAAGGCCTCCTTGCTTACGGGTTGAACAGGGCATTGCCCGCAACCCGTAAAAAAATAATGGAATTCCCTTGGCCATACCCTGGTGGGAGGGAGGGGAGAGCTTGTTGTATATATGCAGGATGGGATGATGGGGGTGCGCTTCGCTTTGCGAAAACTGCGCTCAATATCCGCTACCGATCTCCGCTCTGCTTGCGCGTACGTGTAATTGAATTCCAGCGAGACACCCCCAATAAAGAGTAAAGGGGACCCTATAGGGTAAAGGGTTATAAATAAATTGAAGCACAAACATGGCCTGCAGGGGCGTCCAGGATCCTCTGCTCCGGGCGCGGTCCTGCCCGAGTGCGGTGCAGGGTCGCGGCTCGTTCTCGCAAAATCCTCGCAGGGGGTGGGGAAGTAAAAATAGGAGTCCCATGTGCTGCGGGACTCCAGCACATATTTTGCTGGGGGAAGATCCGGGCGTCCGGGATGACTGCTGCCTGGTATCCAGCGCGGGCGCGGGGCGCGGGGCGGGGGATCGAAATGGCCGGAGCCCCATGCGACGAGGGACGTTACGAGCTGATATTCTGGCGGTGATTTTGCGACATAGATCGCTTATCGGGAGTAGCGGGGCTGGGCGGGCTGGATGTTTGGCTCACATTGGGGTCTGTATGGCTTTGCGGGCGGTTTGTCCGGGGTGTTGGTCGGGCTGATAATGCAGTTACGGCCTGTGCTTTCCTCCTATTGAGGGGACCTCGTTGCAAGTAATAATGATTACCATTTAACACGTATAAAAGAGCGGGGCCCAGCACGTTCGGACCCCGCTCATCTTATTCTACTTGGCTTCGACTATTTCCACCGGCCAGTTCACAGGAGGCGGTGCGCCGAAGAACGTTTCGCCTTGCGGTGGCTCGACAGGGTTGATTGTCGCCTCCTGGTCAGTCTTGGGCGGCGCGACGGAGCCCTCAACCGGATACCACTTATCGCTGTCCCAGACGCTCCATCCGTCAGATCCGGGCTGAACGATGCAATGCTTCGGAACGTCCCCGTCTATCCCGGGAAGCAGAACTTTCAGGTACCCGGTGAACCGCGATTGGCGGTTGTTGAGTCTCTTGATTAACCTAAGAGCTTCGGGCCAGAACGTGTCCGCGACCCCAATATTGTCCTCCTGAGCGTCATCAAAAAAGCCCAGGAGGTTCTCAAACTCCTTGGCAGGATGGAGCTGTTGTCCGCCGGTGGCGATCATGTGCTCTTTACACAGATCGGGCCAGATGGTGCCGTGGTTCAGCTCGATCTTGTAGTCTCGAACTTCCTCCACAGGCGTGCCGAAGACTCGGACGAGCCCGTGCGACTGGAAGGCGAATATCGCATAGTTCTCAGCCCAGTCCGGATTTTCGGTTCTTAGGTAATGGTAGGTTGTCATAAAAACCTCTTCTTTGTGTTTTCTGGTTCAACAGATGTATTGCCCATATATGGCTATCTCTGTGACACGCTAAAGCGTAGCTGTGACGCGAAGAGATAATACCTGTCACATTTTAACGTCTTGATATTATTGAGTTTGTGACAGGTGTGACAGGAGTGACAGCTTGATGCATCACCAGTCTCCCCCTACTCCTTTATATACCCACCTCTCTCCCGTGCTCACTAGCTCCTCTGCCCCCTAGAGACGTTAGAGCGGTAGGGTTAAAGCCTGTCACGCCCGTCACGCCTGTCACTTTTTCATTAATTTCCGTAAGTTATAATGTGACGGGCTGTTGAAGCTCGTGTCACAGCACTATTTTCTTTCATGTGTTTATTGTGCGATTTCAATAAGTTATCCTGTGACAGGCTGTTCTTGCTTTTTAACCAGCTCGATCAATCGCTTGCCAGTTCCGGCTTCACGAACTCCGTCATTAAGCTCGATTCCGGCTTCACGAAGGAATGCTTTTATTCTGTTCAAGCGTTTTTTTAAGCTACTCGGGTCCTTGGGCCACTGTGGGGATCGCTTCGCTGCGTCGGGATCTTGTTCCTCCAGAACTTTTAAAAGCTCGGTAGCGGAGCCAGACCAATTTTCGGTATTATCCACCAGTTTAACTATTGTTGAAGCGACAGTGTCGCTATCCAGCGCCTTACGGACTGCAAGTTCACGGACTTCACAGTAGTTCAGCAGAAATTCTCCTTGCTCCCAAGGCAAGGCGGGTTCGGCGGCGGCAATCCAGTGCGCAAAGTCAGCCATGCGGGGCATGCTTTCAAGTTTAAGATCGTCTTTGTTCGCGAGAGCCGAAGATACAGCGTCACAAAGGGCGCCGAGCACTCCTGGGTGGATACGCTCGAAATCAGCCCATAGCTCGCGCTCAAGGAGACGATCTTTATCAGAAATTGGTTCGAGCTCTACAGTGATGCAACGATCAAGGAGGTCATGACGGTGAGCGATTCGGTCGATGGAGTTAAAAATAATTGGTCGCATGGCGCTGAAGAGAACTTCATCATCCACGGTGTAGCGTTCTCTGGTCGAGAAGCCACCGCCTGTGGCGATTCTGCAGAGAGCATCCGATAGCCATGTCGGCATTCCTGATAGATTGTCGTATGCCAGTATCCAGTTATTCTGGGCTGCGATCATGAGGTCTTCATCCTCGCGCGGGTAGGTCCGAATTGGAGCAGAAGAAGGGTCGATCACGGAACGAAGAATCCTTGTCACCGTGCTTTTTGCCGTGCCTTGTTCTCCCACAAGGAGTAGTATGGGAAAGGGGCCAAAAGGATTCATCCCTCCGACGAGCCAGGAGATAGCGAGGATGAGCTGGTCTTTGTTCATATTGAGAAGGTGTCTGATGTCGAAGAGAGAGCCTCCGCGAATGGGTTCTGGAAGAGGAAGCATACCCTGAGCGCGTCGGAAGCGAACGGGTGGATCCGATACGATCCGCCATCCCTTGGCAGTAATTTCGATCGCGCGCCAGCTCTGATCGCACAAATCGAGGTATATGGCGTTTTGATGCTGAGCGATGCGAGTATAAACCGGGCATGGTTCCGCTTCGAACTGTGCTTGAGCTTCAAGTACATTCAAAGAGTCCTGTATTGCCTGACTCCCTGGTGGTTTTCTTTCTACGGAATAGAAGAGACTTGATATCCAACGCTTAAATGGTTTCGAACGGACCGGCCAATTTTCTCTGTGATCATCTACTGCGAAACTAGCATATACAGTATCGAAACCTTCGGCTTCGTATAGCTCAATGCCCATGGAATTGACGATTTGTAAGAGTATTTCAGACTGAGTCGGTCGTCGATTGTTCGAATTGCAGCCTTCTTCTTCTTGCTCCTGCTCCTGCTCCTGCTCCTGTTTCTGTTCAATTGCTTGATTTTGTATCCAGTTCTTCACATCCTCGCCGGTCCAGCCAGACTCTTCGGCATCGGCTAGGTCCCAGCCCTTAGTTACGTCTTGAGGCGGCTCTACAATATATACGGACTTAGCGCCGTTTTTTTGGCAATGTCTTGCCAGGGACTCAGCGGCCTTTCGTCCTGCTTCGTCACCGTCGCGGGAGATATATACGTTTCGGCCTTCTAGTGGACTCCAATCGGCTTTGTTGACTGCATTAGTTCCACCCGGCCAAGAAATACAAATATAGGCACTGCCTAAAAGGCGTTGTGCAGCGTCGGCGGCTTTTTCACCTTCTGCAATCAGCACGGAGGTTTCGAGTTGGGACTTCCCTAGCTTTTGTTGGCCATAGAGTGGCCGGGGCTGCGTAGCCGCGCCAGCTTTCCACTTGGTGCCATTTTTCTTAAAGAACGGTACAACCTGCTTTTTGTCTTTCTCATCGTAGCGAACGACAAACCCAAGGATTGCACCATGAATGTCATGGTATGACCAGTGACGAGTGTATGCCGCGTTCCCTTTTCCCCATTTTTTAGGAATGCCAGGAGGAAGCTCAGGAACTTGTGAACTGGAACCATTAGGCCATAGTTCACGATCCTTTAATTTTTGAATCACTTCCTCATTTTTGCATCCCGCAAAGCAATGAAGAAGAATACGGTCTGCTGCTTGCCCTATATGCAGAGACGGGTTTGGATCATGGTGTGCTGGACAATGAGTCATCACTGACCCGTCTGAAAGCTGATGTCCGCCCAATTTGCATCGTATATATTCTGGTGTGACCATGGAGCAGGAACCTTTTAGACTGTATCGTTAAGAACAGATTGCTATTTATTCCTTATCGCTTGCTCTCGTCTTGCGATTGTCACGCTTTCGCCTCAGCTCCTCGCACTTCTGCTTGATGCCAATCCCCATTGAATCGAGATTTTGGAGATATTTTCTTGAATAAGGCAGCCCATACCGTGGGGCCAGCTCATCCCAACGAGATCTCCAGATGAAAGGTGGGAGCCGTTCTCCTTCATCACCATTAATTAGCCGATCCCAATTCAGCTCAGGGAACTTTTCCTTGCAGTATTCGATTACTCCTTCGCATTCATAACAAACTCGCTGGCTTGTCATCTTACCTGCTCCTTTTTTGCAAGTAGTTATCATTCACAATTTAACAAGCTGAACTCCCAACGACTCAGCGCAGTTCCCACTATATCCCGTGCAATAGGGAGTTACCGGAAACTGTCTCTTACAACTTTTTCTAGGGAAAAATCAGTAAGTTATAATATGCAGGACAATCGAGGAAAGGATCTCGAAGCAAGAAAAAACGGAGCTGGGAGATATTCGTGCGGAAGGGCAGTGCTCCCCCGATGTGATCCTGACGCAGGCAATCAGCTACGATCAGACCGGGGGAGATGAATGGGAAGCCAAGGAGGATTTGAGGCAGATAGTTGGGCTACCAAGGGAGGAGAAATTCGTGTCCGATATTTTTCTGGGCAGATTGAAGACGTTTCTTGAACTTGTCGTCTGAATAGTCGCTACTATCTACATTATCTTTTTCTGTAAATCTGGGATGTGCATCTATCATTTCGTCAACTAGAACTCCAATATTTTTATTAGGGGATTCAATCTTTTTATCCCACAACCAGATACCTGTCATTCGTGCAATAAAGTTTACTTGCAATTTGCCAGGATACGCCATACGCCAAAGCAGCTCGTGGTCGTTTGGAAGGATATAAAATTTTTGCCACGGGTTGGGCCATTCACTAATATCCTCATTCCTATTGGATTTGTAAATACTCCTCAGCTTTTTCTGCACTTCTTTTCTCTCATGGTCTAAAGCTTTTTCATATTGATCTGGATCAATGTCATAAGGAATTTCGGTTTCGAAGTCGAAGTCATCTGCAGAATGAATTTTTCCATTATCATCATGGAAGCAATAGACAGCATAATGCTGCGCTCGAAACCAACGAGGGGACAAGTCTAGCAAATTGTTTTCAGTTATGTCTCCTCTCAAGTATTCTTCAATAATCTGATCGGAACTTTTGAAGAATCTTGACGATCTGTTTTGCTTGTATTCTTCCAGAAAATCTTCTATTCTCTCTAATCGCGGCAGGTTCCGTATACATTGACTTGCGAGACAATTCGCTTCCTCTCTAGCCGTGTTAAGTTTTGAATTCTCCAGCTCTTGTTGTTGCTGCAGTCGAAGAAGGAATTCTCTACGTAAATTGTATTGCCACTCCCAGAAGAAATAGAAGCCGGTCTTCACGTTATCCTTTGTGCCCGCCATGATCGCCTCGTTATTCTGTTGATTGGAGGTTGATTACTTTCCCGCCCTGGCCCTCTTTCCCAATTCCGTTCAGCGCGTTTGTCGCCTGCTGGAGGCTGTCCGGGGCCAAGTGCGCATACCGCTCTGTCTGGCTGATCTGCTGATGTCCAAGGAACTCCTTCACCGTATACAAGGGCACGCCGGACATGATCAGCCAGCTCGCGCAGGTGTGGCGCAAGCTGTGGAACACGAACCGCTGCCGGGAGTCTTCCACACCCTCGTTCAGGCCCAGATCCTCAACGACCTGGGTGAAGACCTTACTCACATCCTTGCGCTGCTTGCCGCCTCGGGCGGGGAAAATCAGCTCGGAGCCGCTTTGCCGATTTCGGCTCTGAAACATCTGTCTCACCCGCTCGGTCATCGGGACATGGCGGACACGCCCATTCTTTGTGTGCCGAAAGGTCACGAAGTTCCGCTCTAGGTCTACGTCGTTCCAGGTCAGTGCGAAGATTTCACCGGCCCTGGGCCCGCAATGTAGAGCGAGCAAAGCCATGTCGTGCAGATCCTTGCTCTTTTCGGCCAGGGCCTTGAGGAGACGCTCCGCTTCCTCGTAGGTCAAGAAGCGGATGCGGCGGTTGTCCTTTTTGGGAGCCTTGACTTTGGAGACCGGATTGATCCCGTGGAAGAGATCATGGTCCCGGGCATAGTTGAAGACCTGGCGAATCACTGCCAGGGCGTACTCGACCGTGCGCGGACTCAACCCGCCGTCCAGCATACTCTTCTTGAGCTTTTCCAAGTGGAAGGGAGCGATCTGTCTGATAGGTCGGTCGCCGAGCACGGGCGAGAGATGCTTGTCGTAAAGATTCCTTTCCGTCCTCCAGGCCTCCTGCGATTTGCTCGATTGAGCTGTCTCCTTGTATTTCTCCCATACGTCCGAGAAGGTCATGTTTGCCAGCTCGCGCTCCTTCCGCGCCTGCTCCTCGGCTTCCTTGCGCTCCTTCTCCCGCTGCCGCTTTTCTGCCAGGGTCTGAGGCCCTTCCCCAGTGCGCTGCGCCTTTCTGAGCCTGCCCAGCTCGTCAGCCGCTTCCTGCGGGCTCCATCCCTCGGAAGACCACCCGAGCCCTTCCTCATGTCGGACACCGTTGACGGTGAACCTGATGGCGTAGTAGCGGTCGCGCTGGATCCCGTGCTTTCTTGTTGGATGTTCTCGGTAGCGGACCCCGGGAAACTTTGTTGGGTGCCATTTAGCCATGTCGAGACCTCTTTGATTCCTATCAACCTGTTGAGATAAATACTTGATTTAATTGAATAATTATGGAAAACTCAGCTAGTAGAATGCAAGTAACTGAAATAATTGGAGTCCTCACTCTGTCCCCAAAAAAAAGCTTAAATGAAGGGATAAGAAGGGCTATAAAGTGAAAGTATGATAACGCGAAAAGCGTCGGGAATCAAGGGTTTAGATCAAAACAATGCAACCGAAGGAAAGAGGCGGAGAGGGCTTTCGGGTGACTGTTAATCACCATGTTGGCGGTTCAAGTCCGTCCCGGGGAGCCATTAGAAAAAGCCCTTGCGACCAGGTGTCGCAAGGGCTTTTTTAATTGACGCTTTTTTCGTATATTCTCCCCTCCCTGCCGCAGCCGAGCCAGGGTCGACCAGAGCAGGCCGGGAGGCTCGATATTGGCTGCGGATCTTGTCCGCGTTTAAGGACGGAGCGTGCCTGCAGGAACCAAGGAGGTGCCGCAAAGTGGATACCCCTTCCCCGCCTCCCCTGAAAGTGGCCTGGATCATCTGGAGTCTGGGCGCGGTCTTCTATCTCCTGGGATTCTTCCAGCGCGTGGCCCCCGCGGTCATGACCCAGGAGCTCATGCGCGACTTCCAGATAAGCGCCGCGGCACTGGGCAACCTGTCGGCGTTCTATTTCTACAGCTACGTGGCCATG
>JAIPEP010000155.1 GCA_021737085.1 Desulfohalobiaceae bacterium
ACTTTGGACATGTACTGGGCAGCTGCCTGGAATCCCTTCTGATACCGGGTCAGGTCCAGCATGGACTCCTTGAGGGAAACCCCCACCTTGGCCTCGCGCCGGTTCTGGAGCTGGGTCAAAGTGTCCTGGCTGCTCTCCTTGTCCATCTGGTTCTGATTGACCTCGATGCCCACTTCTCCGGCGATCTTGCCGTAGTAGTCCACAAAGGAGAACTTTCCCTTCACGGTCTTCTGATTCACCAGATCGGCCATTTCCTGGGCGTTGCGGTTGTCCCCGGGGGCCGAGGAGAAGCCGGCGGCCACATGGGAGGTGTCGTTCAGGGCCACCTCCATCTGGTCGGAACCGCTGTGGGCCGTGGGAGGATCAAATTTTATATCGCTATTACTGAAGTTAAAAGTATTTACTGAGGAGACCCCCTGATCCCTATCCCGTGAAGTCAGGGAAAGCTTGTAATTGCCTGTCCCATCATTCCAGATGGAAGCCTGAACCAGATCCTGCTTTTCGTTGATCCCGTCCCGCATCTCCTGCAGGTTGAGTTGTCCGTCCCCGTTTTGGTCGTCTTCCGACTTGAACGTAACGGTTTGCGAGGAAGATCCCCCGACCTCAATGGAAATATTCGGGTTGGGCGAATTGTTGAGGTCAGTATCCACGATTGTCTCAGGGCTGTCCAAAGAGGTGTCGTTAACCACAAAGCGACCCTTTGTAAAAAAAGGGCGTCCGGTTTCATCGTCCATGCCGTTGCCGTCCTGATCCAGCCCGTACCCCTTCTGATGCTGGGCGTTGATCTCAAGCACCAGATCGTGCCGCAGGGTTTTTACCTGCTCCCGCACTTTGGAGACCATGTCCTCCCGCACCCGGAGCAGGCCCTTCAGGGCCCCGCCGAAATCGCTCCTGCCGAGCTCCTTCTCAGAGTTCCCTGTTTCCAGGAAAAAGTTTTTCTTGTCAGAGTCGAATTCCAGCTGGTTGGCCTCCTGCCCCTGAACCAGGACCTGCCCACCGGCCAGGGCCACGGAAACCATGTCGTTCTTGCCCTTGTAGGTGTTCACTCCCGCTTTTTCGGACAGATCCCGGAGCAGCATCTCCCTCTCGTCCTTGGCGGTGTGCGCGTTCCGGCCAGTGGCTTCGGCATTGGCGATCTTGGTGTTCAGGTCCGCCACTTCCCCGAGCTTGCTGTTGATTGTCTTCACCTCGGATTGCAGGGATGTGTTGATATTGCTCTTCACCGTGTCCAGCTTGCGATCAACCTCCTTGAAGGCGGAAACCAGGTTCTTGCCCCTCTGGATAACCTGGGAGCGCTCCACTTCGCCACCGGGATTCTGGGCTAGGTCCTTCCAGGAAGCAAAGAACTCCTCCATCTTCGTGGCCAGGTTATCCCCCTCCACGCTGAAGACCTGCTCCAATTCGGCCAGAGGAGCGGACTTGGCATTGGCTCTGCCAGTTTTTTCCTCCGCCCCCTTGAGCTGATCCTGGATGAAGATGTCCTCGGCCCGGCTGATCTCCTCGACATTCACTCCCTGGCCGAAAGTCAGCCCGCTGGACTCCACTCCGGGAACGGACTTGGCCTCCGCTGTCTGCTCGGAATAGCCCGGGGTGTTCACGTTGGCGATGTTGTTGCCCGTCACCTCCATGGCCTTGCGGTTGACCGCCATGCCGGTGCGGGCGATATTCAGCGAGTCCAGTAAGCCGGGCATATCACACCTTCCCGGAGAGGAGATTCCCCTGGCCGGTCTGTTCCAGGTTGCCGCCACTGCCGTAAACCGGCGGGTTTGAAGAGGCCTGCAGAAGTGCCATGTTCTCCCTAGTCCAATTCAGAGCGGAATGGAACAAATATGCGTTGCGCCGATTCTCCCACATCACGGTCCGGGCCAGCTCCCTTTCCTCGGGGCTGAGCTCCCGAGACTCCTCCAGCAGGGGAAACAACTCCTCCTTTTCCCGGAGCAAGCGCATCAACCGGTCCATGTCCAATTCCTTGGCCGCCTCCCTCTCCTCGAGGACAAGCTTGTGGAGCCGCTGCAGATGTTCCATGGCATTTCCTCCACCGCGCTGAATCGACTTCAGTCAACGCGGAGATCGTCTCAGGACCTCATTTTGGACAGATAGTCGAGCAGGCTGGAGGCGACATCCTTCATATCCGGGTCATAGGACCCCTCGCTGATCTGTTGCTTCAACGACTCCAGTTTCGCCGCCCGCTCAGGGTCCATGGCCTTGCTGACCTCCCCACTCTTGTTGGCCTGCTGGAGCTCGGAGGAGAAATCAACTTTCTCCGAGTTCGAAGACGAATCGCTCCTCTCCGCCTGCCGCATCCTGTTCTGTTGCTTGAGGCCCTGCAGGACCCTGAACATTTCCTCTCCCGAAATCTTCATGCCCATAACGCTACCTCGTTTCCTTTCTCCATATATCCAAATCCGTGAATTGTTACCAGCCGCGGCATTGCAGGCCAGTTAATGCGGTTGGCATTCAGCGCGGTATCCTATCGCTCAGAATACACCACATGTCATGTTCTTGTCACCAGGCTTCATCAAAATAACCGTTGGCACTTTGGGCTCCTGTATTCTTTTTCGGAATAAGAACAGGGATCCTTTAGGATAAACTTGCTCAGATCAGTGGATTTTTGGAAATACTATCCCAGAAAATCAGAGCATGCACTCGGGTCGGGTATGCGAAATCGATCCTACAGGGAGGGGACCCTTGGGGGAATCCGGCTGCAACAAAGCCGGATTAGAAGGGAACATTTCCCGTATGGCGGGGATGCACGGACGATGGCCCTCTATCCGGGGAGGCCGGGTCACTGGGTGTAAAAATTTTGACTTGGCTTGCGAAAGACAATCTATTTCCGGGACGGGCCCTCGGGATCACGCTCCTGGGACTGTGATTCCGCCTCGGTCTGGGACGGACCGTATTGCCGATACATGGCCCGGGCCAGGCCGAAGTCATTCCTCTTGGCGCTCTGCAGGGCGACCTGCTTGTCCAGCATCTCCCGATAGATATCGGAGCCGAAGCTCTTATCAATCAGACCGTCCTGGGGTACGGTATCCCGCATCTCCTTGAACATGGATTGGACGAAAAAGGCCTCGAAATTCCGGCAGACCTCCTTCATGGCTCGATTTTCCGGCTGATTCCCCTTCCCCGCCTCCTGAAAGGCGGAACGAGGGATCTGCATCTGCGGATCGAATGCCAGTGTCATCGCTATCCTCTCCTTTCGAGTAGCACGCTCTGTATATACCTTTCATTCCCGGACTGTCCCGGGAACAACGAAGCATGAAAATGGTGCGAGCCTATCGCTACATGATCTCCAGTTCCGCATGCAGGGCACCGGCCGCCTTGATGGCCTGGAAGATGGAAATGAGGTCCCTGGGGGTCGCGCCGATGGCATTCAAGGCACTGGCCACATCCCCGATGCTCACCCCCTCCTGCATGACCATGAGGCCGCCCTCTTCCTCCTGCACTTCCATCTCGGTCCTGGGCACTTCCCTGGTTTCGCCGCCGCTCAGAGCCGGTGGCTGGGACACCACAGGGGATTCCCGGATCTTGAGCTTCAGGTTGCCATGCGAAACCGCGACCTTGGAGATCCGGACCTTCTGGCCCATGACAATGGTTCCGGTTCGCTCGTTGACCACAACCTTGGCGGAAGATCCCGGAGTGACCTGGAGCTGCTCCAGAGCGGAAATGAACTGGATCCGCCTGTCCTGGAAACGCTTGGGGACTTCGACCTCAAAGCTGCTCCCGTCGACCGCGCTGGCGGTCCCGGAGGAAAAGGCCTTGTTGATCTTTTTGGTGATCCGGGAGATGGTGGTGAAATCCGCGTTCTTCACATTGTAGGTGAGTGCCCCCTGCTTGGACAGCCGATAGGGGACCTCCCTCTCGATGATCGCCCCATTGGGGATGCGGCCCACCGTGGGGTGGTTCTTTTGGACGCTGGCAGCCTCGCCGCCGAAGGCGAGCGAGTTTGTGGCCAGGGACCCCTGGGCCACGGCATAGACTGTTCCCTGCGGACCCTTCAGGGGGGTCCTGAGCAGCGTGCCGCCCACGAGGCTGTCCGCGTCCGCCACGGAGGAAACAACCGCGTCGATGGTGTCCCCGTTCTTGGCAAAGGGCGGGAGTTTGGCCGTAACCATGACCGTGGCCACATTGTCCACGTCCACATCGTCGCTGTTCACGGAAATTTCCATGTTCTGCAGCATATTGGCCACTGTCTGCCGGGTGAACCCAGTGCGCGTGCTGTCACCGCTGCCGTCCAGGCCGATGACCAGTCCGTAGCCCACAAGCTGATTCTCCCGCACGCCCTGCAGACTGGCAATATCCTTGATCCGGGCGCAAAATCCAGGCTGGGAGCCCAGAACAAGGATCGCGGAAAGGCCAATGAGAAGGAATACTTTGCGCATAGAGTTCAATACTTCGCTCGATGTTCAATGTTCAACATTGAGTGTTTGTGGATAACGCGAAGATGCCGTGCCTATTCAACTCCGACCTTCGAACCTTGAACTTTGAGCTAAAAGGGCCAGACATTGTCCATGATCCGCACCAGCCAGCCCTGACTCTGCTTGTCGCTGATAACTCCCCGGCCCTTATAGTCGATGTTGGCGTTCAGGACGTATTTGGAATCCACCGTGTTGCCGGCATCAATGTCCTCGGGACGCACGATCCCCGAAAGCCGGATGATATTGCTCTCATTGTTCACAGACACATTTTTGCTGCCCTGAATCTTGAGGTTGCCGTCCGGCATGACCTCCACCACACGCGTGGTCAGAGTGGCCTGCAGCTCACCCTCGCGGGAGGTCTCCCCGGTGCCGTCGAAGGAATTCTCGTATGACGTCTGCACCAGATTCGTAGGATCCATACCCTCATTGATCTTGGCAATACGTTCCTCCAGCCCGAAAACACTGCCCATGCTGACCGAGGCAGAGCTATCCCGACCTGTGTTGGTCTCGGCTTCGTTGTTTGCGCTCGCGCTCTCGTAAATGGCCACGGTGACAATATCCCCCCGTTCGTAAGCCTTGATGTCGGAATACATACCCTTGTCCGCGCCCCCGTCCTTTTGCCACAGAGAGCCAGTGGTGGCGGTGTTATCCGTTCTTGGGGCCGTCTCCTCTGGCTCGTATTCGTATTTCTCGAACTCCGTGGCCTTGGGAGCCTTGGAGGCGCACCCAGCCACCAATAAAGACATAAGGATCAAAAACAAGACAGTTCGACGCATGCTAGAACTCCACCCGCACCCGTCCGCTGCCGACAACCTTGCAAAGGATTTCCCGTTGCGAACCGGTGTTGCGGACCTTGATGGTTTCCCCTTTTTTTCCCCTGGAACGGGCCACGCCCTTGGCAGTCAAGAGCAGCCTCCCCTTGCTGGCCTCCATGGTAACCACCTCGCCCCTTTGCACCAGAATCGGACGGGCCAGATTCCTGCGCTCGAGGATGTCCCCGGAGCGGACGCTGCGTTTCAAGCGCATGCCCGTCGCCTTGCGCTTTCCGAGCAAGGGATCATCGGACCGGGTGATATCGCGCTTCTCCACTTCCAGGTCCCCTGCGCTCAGAACAGTGCTTCGCTTCATATCCCGCGACGCGACCACAACCGGAGCGGTGGCCTCCAGCCGTCCCCGCAGGGTGGGATTGGCCTCCAGCTTTCCGTCCACTCGCAAGCGGACCGTGAAATAGCGGCTGCCGATG
>JAIPEP010000156.1 GCA_021737085.1 Desulfohalobiaceae bacterium
CTCCAAGCCTTTCTTGAGGATGGTCTCCCCGGTGATCTTTCCGGCCTCGTCCGCCCTTTCCAGGGCCTCCTTGAGGATAAGGGCATTGGCCCAGGCCTGGACCGTGGGCTTGAACCGCTCCTCCAGCGGTGTGCCGGGGTGATACTTCTTGGCCGCCTTCTCCAACATGTCCATGTTCTTAAAGTCCTGCCCGAATTCCGCGCAGGGGGCGGCGCCCATGACCCCTTCCGCCGCTTTGCCTGCCAGCCGGTGGAGGTTATCGTTGAAAGCCCAGATGTTCAGGATCCAAGTAGCACCCAGGTCCAGGGCAACTGCGTCCTTGATGGTCGCCGCCGCGGACATGGAGGTATTCCCGTGCCAGACCACGTCCGGATCCTGCTTCTTCATGGCCATGATCTGGCTCTTGGTATCCAGGGCGGTCAGGGAAACGTCCTGATCCGGAACGATCTCAAAGCCCAAAAGCTTGGCCTGATTCTTGAGGGCCTTGATGGGCGCGGAGCAATAGGGGGAGGCGAACATGTAGAAACAACCCAGCCGGGGTTTTCGTTCGCCATAATCCGGGTGCTCGGGCCACTTCTTGTCGTACCAGGCGGTCAGTGCGGCCCTGGCCGCGGTGGAGTAGTCCGCCATGGCGAAGGCGTTGTAGCGGGAGTCCTTGGGATCCGTCAGATGGGCAGAATAGGAGGCGGAAATGTAGGGGATCTTGTCCTCCATCACCGTGGTGGACAGGGCCTCGGTATCCGCCGTGCCCCAGCCCATGACCGCGACCACGCCCATGCGCTTGAGCATGCTGTATTTGGTCTGGGCCTCGGGGACGCGGTAGCCGTAGTCGAACCAGGTGTAGTCGATCTCCTTCCCGTTGATTCCGCCATGGTCGTTGATCCAGTTGAAGGCGTCCACCATGCCCGTGGCATAGTCCTTACCCACATCCGAAGTAGCCCCGGAGGTGTCCATAATACCGCCGATCTTAATCTCCTTCGCCTGCACTGTGGACGCAGCAAGGCACAGGGCCAGGCCTGCAAGGATTGCAGTTAGTGCGGAAAACCATTTGTTTCGCATAATCCCCTCCCTAGGTTTGAAAAAACATTTGCCGTTTCATCTGTCTCATTTGCCGATACGCTTATTTCTTCTGCTACCTTCCTCCTTCTCTCTTTTTTAGCTTACCAAGGTTTTATTTGTTTCCTGGCTCCGAAGAGCCTTTACCCGCAGCATTACCTACTGACAGACCTTGCGACTGGATCGGCCTAGTAGGAGAAGGGCCACAGATTGAAATAGTTCTTGATCTGCCACCAGCGGTAGGCCAGGCCGTGGGGCTCCAGATTGAGAAAGGCGCAAATGATCAGACCGAAAACTGCCGTCTTGAGAAAAGTAAAGCTCATGAGCACGTTGGGCCAGTACTCCGCCAGAGGAAGAACCCCCATCTGCAGGAATTCGCCCACCAGGACCCAGAAGGCCGCCCCAAAAATCGCCCCGTGGATGGAGCCAAACCCTCCGATGAGGATCACTCCCACCAGCTTCAGGGAGAGGAACCAGGGGAAATGTTCCGGGCTCATGGCGCTGGTGTTGCTCACCCAGAAGGCCCCGGCCACACCGGCCATGGCCCCGGCCACGAAAAAGACCAGCAGCTTGTGATAGAACACGCTGATCCCCATGGTGGATGCGGCTATGTCGTTGTCCCGGATGGCCATCCAGGCCCGACCCCGCTTGGTCCGCAGCAGATTGGCGGTAACCATGACCATGAGGATCAAAAGCACCGCCATGAGCAAATAGGGCTTAACATCCCCGGTCATGGTCCAGGGGCCGATTTTGATCGCCTCTGAAGGAATCTTGATGGACTGGGCCCTGCCCCCGATCTTGCTCACATACTGGGTGAGAACCAGATCCACAGTGATGAACTGGGCGGCGATGGTGGTCAGGATAAAGTAAAAACCCTTGACCCGGGCCGTGGGGAGGCCGAAGATCACGCACCAGATACCCGCGATGAATCCGGCGGCGACGATGCTCAGGGGATAGGCCAGACCCAGGTCCACGAGGGACTGCGGCCAGGGAAAGTGCAGCACGAGCATGGTGGAGGTATAGGCACCCACGGCGATAAAAGCGCCATGGCCCAGGGTGATCAGCTCCGTGTACCCGATGAGCAGCTGAACGCCTAGAGCGCCCATGGCCGTGTACCCGATCATGGTGCACACCCCGATCCAGTAGCCCGGCAACAGCAGGGGCACGCCCAACAGCACTATGCCCAGCAGAAGCAGCATCTTGAACTTGATTACTGGCGTCTGCCACCAGCCCTGATCCTTGGCGTAAGTTTCGTGATAGTGCCCGCAAGGCAGCCAGACTCGGGACATATGCATCTTCCCCCAGGCTTATTGCGTTATTTGCAAAAGGAACATGGGTCTCTTGCCACCTCAAACGCGTTCGATTCTCTCCCAACCCCAGAGGCCGTAGGGCTTAAACATCATAAAGACCACCAAGAAGATGAAGGGGACTATGGTTTTGATCCCCCCGGGGACTAATTGGGTGAGATAGGTACCGGTCATGTTCTCCAGAATGCCGATGACAATCCCTCCCACAATGGCCCCGGGGATGGAGTTCAGGCCCCCGAAAATCACCGCCGGAAGAACGATCAGGCCCATATGACTGATGGTGATATTCAGGCCGTTGATGTTGGCCAGCAGGGCCCCGCCGATCCCTGCGGTAATAAAGGCTATGGACCAGGAGGCGGCATAGACGAAGCGAACGCTGACCCCCAGGGACAGGGCCGCGGTTTCGTCGTCGGCAGTCGCCTGCATGGACAGCCCCCAGCGGGTGTACTTAAAAAAGGCCACTAAGGCGATGAGCAGGGCTATGACCACCAGAAAGGACCAGAAAAAAACCGGAGTGATGCTCAGCATGCCCACGTGGATGGGCTCTTGAGGAAACACTGCCGGATGAAAGGTCTTGGTGCTGGGGCCCCAGATGAACATTGCAGTGCCGCGGAAAAAGAAGGACAACCCCACAGTAACCATGATCACCGAAAGCAGGGGCTGTCCGATGAGCCGGTCCAGAAAGATCCGCTCCGTGACAATGCCCAGGATTATGCCTATGATGATGGTCAGAAAAACGCACAGGATAAAGGGAATCCCTGACCCATATATCCACCAGGTGAGATAGGCCCCGATAAGGGTCAACTCGCCCATGGCCAGATTGAGCACTCCGGAACACTTGTAGATGACCACCCATCCCAGGGCGATAAGGGCGTAGATCCCTCCGACCATAATGCCCGTCACCAGAGTCATGAGGAAAAGTTCCATGCCGCGACTCCTTTAGGCTTCTACCTGCCTGATCAAAAGATCCGTCTTGATGTGCTGCTCCCGGCCGTCCTCGTAGCTGATGTTCAGGTCCAGATGGGCGGTGTCCGTGTCTGCATAGATGGCATCCACCAGATCCTTGTACCGCTTTGCCACCACTGGGCGCTTCAGCTTGTTGGTGCGGGTCAGCTCCTCGTCGTCCGCATCGAAGACCTTGAACAGATTGGCGAACTTACGGAGCTTGGCCGGATCCGGCAAATCCTTGTTCACCTGTTCCACCTGCTTCTGGATCAGGTCGTAGACCTCGGGTTTCTGGGACAGCTCGCGGTAGCTGGTGTAGTTGATCTTTTTCTCGTCCGCCCATTTGCCGGTAACGGAATAGTCGATGCAGATCACCGCGGCCAGATAGTCCTGCTGATCCCCGATAACCCAGGCATCCTGGATAAAGGGGCTGAACTTGAGCCTGGTCTCCAGGTATTGCGGAGCAAAAGGCCGACCGTCCCGGAGGGTGATCACGTCCTTGGACCGGTCGAAGACCACCAGGTGGCCGTCCTCGTCGATGAAGCCCCTGTCCCCGGTGTAGAGCCATCCGTTCTTCTTGGTCTTGGCGGTCTCCTCCTCGTTCTTGTAGTAGCCCAGAAACACGGAGGGGCTGCGGTTGATGATCTCCCCGTCCTCGGTGATATCCACCTCGGTCTCCGGGATGGGCTTGCCCACTGTGTCGAACTTGATGTCCCCGTCCTTGTGCACAATGGCAATGCCGGCGATCTCGGTCTGGCCGAAGATCTGCTTCAGGTTGACCCCCAGGGCGTGAAAGAATCGAAAATGGTCCGGACCCAGGGCAGCGCCGCCACTATAGCAGCGCCTGAGTCGAGACATGCCCAGATGGTCCTTGAGCTTCTTCTGCAGGGTGATATAGGCCAGGCCGTTGACCAGCTTGAGATACCAGGGCGGAGTGGTTTTCTGGAATTTGTGCTCCGCCATGCGGTATCCGATGCTGGTGCCGAATTCGTAGAACTTGCGCTTGAGCCAGGGAGCGTCCATGTACTTGACCTGGACCCTGCGGGTCATGCCCTCGTAGAGCCTGGGCGGGGCGAACATGACATGGGGGCCGATCTCCCGAATGTTCTCCATTACCGTGTCCTGCTCCTCGGGGAAATTGATGGCGTAACCCACCTGCAGGCCGCAGGATATGGACATCATCTGCTCCCCGATCCAGGCGAAAGGGAGGTAGGAGACGAAATCGTCCGTCTCGTAGCAGGGGTCCACAGCCATGAGGTTCCTGCCCATGGTGAGCATGTTCCAGTGGCTGAGCAGCACCCCTTTGGGACGCCCAGTTGTGCCGGAGGTGTAGAACTGCAGGCAGACGTCGTCCCCGTGTCCCTGGTTGATCATTCGCTCGAATCGCTCCGGGTCCTCTTCGTCCAGTTCCCGGCCCAGCTCCTGCAGCCTGCGGATGCTCATCAGATCCTCGCGGGTGTAATCCCGCATGCCCTTGGGATCGTCCCAGAAGATCATCTCCAGCTTGGGGCAGTCGTCCTTGATGGCCAGGGCCTTGTCCACCTCTTCCTGGGTTTCGGCAAAGAAGAACTTGGCGTCGGAATGGTCCACAATGTATTGGACCTCGTCGTGCAGGGACTCCTGAAAAAGCCAGGCGCAGACCCCGCCGCCGCACATGGCGGCGACCTCGCCCCACAGGCCCTCCGGACGGTTCGCCCCCATCAGCGCGACCCGGTCCTCTCTCTCTAGCCCCATTCGCACCAGCCCCAGACAGATCTGCTTCACGTTCTCGTAGTAGTCCCGCCAGGTGAAAGGCCGCCAGATCCCATATTCCTTCTCTCGCATGGCGACCTTCTTCTCCCCGTATTCGCGGCACCGCTGTAGGAAAATCTTGGGGATGGTAAGCTCCTTGGAGATCGAGCTTCCGGTATTCGTCTGTGCTTCCGCTTCTGCCCGGGGCTCACTTCCTTGTGGCATACATGTCCTCCTCGCCCAGATAAGCCTTGATCACCTCGGGATCCTGCTGCACTTCCGCTGGTGTGCCTTCCGCGATCTGCTTGCCAAAGCTCATGACGAAGACCCGGTCGGATATATCCATCACAACGCCCATATCGTGCTCCACCAGGATGCAGGTAACCCGCCAGCGCTCCTCCTGGTTCACGTCCATGATGAAGCGGACCATGTCCTCCACCTCTTCCAGGTTGAGGCCGGCAAGGGGCTCGTCCAGGATGAGAAGCTCGGGGTCCATGGCCAGGGCTCTGCCGAGCTCCACCCGCTTCTGCTCCCGGTAGGGGACCATACCCACTGTCTTGTCCCGAATGTGCTCGATCTCCAGAAGATCGATGATCTCCTCCTCGATGATGCGCCT
>JAIPEP010000157.1 GCA_021737085.1 Desulfohalobiaceae bacterium
ACAATCAATTTAAACCCCATAAGAGAGTTATACTTCCAATACTATAATTTTCTTCAATCCTTTTTCTATAAAAGAGAAAGCTAAAACATCAAAGTGTAATAAAGTCCTTTTATGTTCCTCCGATTCTTTTATCTCCTCCGCGAATCGGGCATCCCGGTGAGCCCGACCGCCTATCTGCGTCTCCTGTCCGCCTTGTCCCGGGGCATGGTCCTCTCCCTTTTCGACTTCTACATCACCGCGCGCTGCATTCTGATCAAGTCCGAGAGGCACTTTGACCTCTTCGACCGCATCTTCGCCCACTACTTCCGCGGGGAGGAGCTGAAGCTGCCGGACGAGGTGGAGCTGGGCGAGACCGTGAAAATGATGCTGGGAGACTGGCTGGAGGACCCGGCGGATCTGGCCAGGGCCCTGGGTCTGGAGGAGAGCGAGGTGGAGGGCATGAGCCCGGAGGAGGTGGTGCGCTACTTCCTGCAGAAACTCGAGGAGCAGGACCAGGAGCATCATGGTGGCGGCACCTGGATCGGCACGCAGGGCACCTCCCCTGTGGGCCATTCCGGCTGGCACCCCGGAGGAATGCGCGTTGGGGGGCAGTCCAGGAACCAGAGCGCGGTCAAGGTGGCCATGGACAGGCGCTACCGGGACTACGACGCCGGCTCCCCGCTACGCGAGGACCAGGTGGGAGAGGCGCTCAAGAGGCTGCGCAATCTGGTCCCCGCCGGTCCCATGGACAGCGTGGACATCGATCAGACCCTGCGCCGGACCATGCAGAACGCCGGGGAGATCGAGATAGTTTTCCGCCCCTCCCTGCGGGACAAGCTCAAGGTGGTCCTGGCCATAGACAACGGCGGCTGGTCCATGGAGCCGCACGTGGAAATCGTGCAGACCCTGTTCAACTATGCCCGGGCCCAGTTCAAGGACCTCAAGATCTTCTATTTTCACAACACCATCTACGACTACCTCTGGGAGGACCCCGCCCGCCTCAGGCGTCCCTTTAAGGTGGACGACCTGGTCCGCTTCGAGAGGGACACCCGCTTCATCATCGTGGGAGACGCGAGCATGGCCCCGTACGAGCTCATGGCCACGGACGGATCCATCCACGTGGAGGAGAAATCCGGTGAGCCCAGCCTGGAGCGGCTCAAGCTCATCTCCCGCACCTTCCCCTATTCCGCGTGGCTCAATCCGCTGATGGAGCGAAGATGGCCCTACACCCGGACCATCAATGTGATCCGGGAGATCTTCCCCATGTTCGAGCTGAGCATCTCCGGCCTGGAGCAGGCCGTAGCCCACCTGCAGGGAAGTGGAGAGGTGCCCGCCTGATCCCCTGACCCCGCGGCATATCTGCGGGCCTTTGATTTCCTTTTACCCCAGAGCCCCCCAAAGCCATCCCGCCTAAAAGTAGGGAGAGAAGAGCCAGCACAAGGAGTCCCGGAAGCGCTCCGGAAGGGGCCTGCTATCCACTTCCTTGAGGGTAACCATCCGGGAGGAGGCGATGCTGGCCCGGATGTGGTCGCTCATCTCCCTGCCGAAGCCCTCCTCGTAGACCTCCAGGACCACCTCGAAATTGAGCCGCAGGCTCCGGGGGTCCAGGTTGGCCGAGCCCAGGACGGTGTAGAAGTCGTCCAGGACAAAGAGCTTGGTGTGAGCGAATGGCGGGGGCTGGTAATAGACGTGGACCCCGTAGGCCAAGAGCTCCCAGAGCATATTCCGGGTGGCCCAGTGCACAAAAGGGAGGTTGTTCTGGGCCGGGAGAACCACGTTGACCTCCACCCCACGCAGCGCGGCGGACTGCAGGGCCCCGATCAGCTCCCTGGGGGGCAGGAAATAGGGGGTCATGATGTTGATGCTCTTGGAGGCCTGGGAGCTCGCTCCGCTCAGAATGAGGCCCAGCTTGTTCAGGTCCTGGTTGGGCCCGACAGTGACGGTGCGGCATATGGAGCGCCCCTTGCCCTCCACTTCCGCGGTGAGCCCCTGACGGTGCTCGCCCGTGGCGAAGCCCCAGTCCTCCAGGAAGATCTCCTCCAGCTGGGAGACGATGGAGCCATAGAGCCGGAAATGGAGGTCCTGGGCGGGATGGGGATTCTCCGGATCCCGGGTCAGGTGCTTGTCGCGGATGTTCATCCCTCCGGTGAACCCTGTCGAGCCGTCCACGATCAGCAGCTTGCGGTGGTTGCGCAGATTGATGAAGGGCGAGGGCGAGGTGAGCTTGACCGGCAGGAATCTGGCATAGGGGATCCCCTTATGCCGCAGCAGCTTGTGCGCCCTGGGCAGGGAATAGAATTCTCCCACCGCGTCGACAAGGACCTTGACCTCCACACCCCGCTCCACTGCGGAAGCCAAGGCCTCGATGATCTCCCTTCCCGTTTTGTCCGTGGCCAGGATGTAGGTGGCCAGATAGATCCGGTGCTTCGCCCCGCGGATGGCGCTTAGCATGGCCGGGTAGGCCTGCTCTCCGTTGTGCAGGGCCTGGATATGGTTATGTCCCAGGAGGGGGCGCTGCGTGACCGCCTCGGAAATGTAGGCTATGGGGTGGAAATGGGGAGGAATGATGTATTTGCACAGGATGTTCCGGGCGTCCTGCAGTACCGAGTTATTGTCCCGGGCGTAGTGGAAAGGGCTGTCGCTGCCCGGACGGAACATGGGCCAGTACCATTTGAGCCGCTGGGCCTTGGTCCGCACTCTATTGATTCCCAGCAGGATGTACAGGATGGGCCCTATAGGGGGAAAGAGCAGGCAGGTTACTATCCAGGCCCAGGCAGCCTTGGGGTCTCGCTTGTAGAGCAGGGCGTGCGCCGCACTCGTGATCTGGGCCACAAGAATGAAAAACAGTAGCAGGAAATTGAACATTGTGGTCGTCTCCCGTCTATTCAGGCTTCGGTCCGGATTGTTGCCCAGCGGCCCGAAGTTGCTCTGCGAGAGCCTTATCCGGGCGGACCGAATTCCCGATGGACCAACTCTACAGCACATGCGGAGAAAGATAAAGATATGACTATCTTTCCTTCTCCCAGCGGAGATCTGTACCATTTTTTACTTTGTCGGGTGCACTCCGACCCGAAGATGGAGCAGGCAGTGTCCTTTGTTTTCGCTGCAAGGAAAAGTCCCCTGGGCATAGAGTGCTCACAGGGGAGAAGATCACTTGCCTGGAGCCAAGAGGATTGTTCGATTTTATTCCTTGCATAAGAAAAACAGTTTTGCTACTTTCCGCTTTAAATTGTAAGTATCCGGAGGGAACGTTTATTTCCTGTAATTTTTCCCATAAACTATTTATAGGGATTTGATGGGACGAGGCTGACATTATTCTGCAATTATCTCTGTGTCTTTGATGAATCTGGTCTGCGAAGGGCGGGGATCCACAGATGGATAAGGTCCCCAAGCGCAATAAGGCCCAGCAGGGCACTTTTTTCCGGCGGCAGGGGCGCACTGCCCAATCCCATATAGCCGCATGCGGCCGGAAGGATCTGCTGCATAGCGAGGCTCGCAGATTCGGCAAATCTGGAATGAGCAAACAGGAAGGGGGTCTGTTTATGGCACAGCGTGAGCTGTGCGGCACTAGAACGGGGGCTTGTTCCTGCAGGTGTGGCTCAGCCATCGATCCGGGGTATATCTGGTGCTTTCCTGGCTAGTGCCTCTCCGGAAAGAGGACTTTCCAAATAGGAACTAGCTGCAGACAAAGCTCGGGTTTCCGTTGGGTCTATCCTTCCAAATTTTTAAGGGAAAGGAGGATTAAGCAATGGAAGAGGCAAGGACTGAGAGATGGATCCGTCCGCGGCATTTTATCTTTGCTGCCTTAGGCTCGGCAATCGGGTTGGGTAATGTCTGGCGTTTCCCCTATATGGTTTATGATTATGGTGCTGCCGCCTTCCTGATTGCCTATATAATTTTACTTTTCTTGATCGGCATCCCCTGGATTTTGATGGAAGTCGGCATGGGGCGCCGAATGCAAAGGGGTGCTCCTGGGGTTTTCGCCGGGATAGGAAAAAAGTGGGAATGGGTAGGCTGGTGGCCGGTTTGCGGCGCTTTTCTGATAGTAAGTTACTATACGGTAATAATGTCCTGGGCCCTGTATTATGTTGGCAGTTCCTCCGTTATGGCCTGGGGTGTAGGCGAGTCCGGGGCCAAGGCGACAGAGGGCTTTTTCTTTAATCAAGTGCTCAGTATTTCAAGCGGACCGGGTGTGCTCGGATCACCCACAGGACTGATGGTCTTGCTTTTGGCCATTACCTGGGCAGTCATATTCCTTGTAATGCACAAAGGGGCTCCCATAATCGGTAGGGTCTCCCAATACGTAATGATAATCTCCTGGATTTTATTGGTCATTATCTTTATCAGGGGGGTAACTCTGGCTGGAGCGGCTGACGGGCTAAACTGGTACCTGGACCCCAATTTTGCAGACCTGCTTAACATCAAGTTGTGGTTTGGCGCGGCAAGCCAGATTGCCTTTACCCTTTCCCTGGGAATGGCGGGAATGTACGCCTACGGGAGCTTTATAGCCAGGAAAGGGGATGTAACTAACAGCGCAACCACAGTCTCCCTGGGAAATGCTGCCACTTCTTTCTTTGCCGGATATGCTGTTTTCAGCACTGTGGGATACTTGACCTATGCCATGGCTGTTCCGGTGGAGGAGGTCTCTCTTAGTGGCTTGGGGCTGGCCTTTGTAGCCTATCCCTCGGTGCTGTCCCTGTTGCCAGCGGCACAAGGCTTTTTCGGGGCCATATTCTTCTTTATGTTCTGGTTTATAGGCCTGAGCTCCGCCTATTTTCTTGCCTACGGAGGAGTTGTCACCCCGCTAGCGGACAAGTTTGGCTGGAACAGGGTAAAAACATCACTCGTGGTTTGCATTGTCTTGTTCCTGATAGGGATCTTATATACCACCCAGGGAGGTCTCTATTGGCTGGATATTGTGGATAGGACAGCCTGCTTCTATGTTTTGCTCTTATCGGGTGTGCTTGCGGCGATTGCTGTTGGCTGGGGATTTGGCGCTGACAACCTCAGGCAGCATATCAACGAGACCTCGGATTTCAGCCTTGGAACATGGTTTAATTGGGTAATAAAGCTCGTGCTGCCCATAGTTCTGCTTTTTGTGGTGATTTACGGTGGCTTTGTCAAGGACTTGTCCGAACCCTACGGTGGCTATCCCGTCTGGGCGGCTTCCATGATATTTGTCCTATTGGTAGTGACCCTGGGGGTGAGCTTCTTGCCGCAGTTGGTTAAATCCGGAAGCTCCATGGACTCTGGCACAAGCGAAGAAAGGAGGTAAATGAAAATGACAGCAGGTGCTATAGCTACTACAATTATTTTTTGGGGGATATATCTCGGGGCCTTGGTGTGGTGCTTCTCCCAGTTTGGCAAAAAGGGTAGGTGGGAAGACTAGCCCGAGGTTGACGGTTCTGCTTCCTGGGTCGCGCGTGCGGCCTAGTTGGACAATCCCCGCGAATCCGGGGAAAGAGCACGGGTTAAAGCGATTGCCTTCTCGGCTATATTCGTTGGCCGTACCCCTTTAGCCCATGTTTGATCCTTTGCTTCAAGGGCGCTGCTCCTGGCGGCGCCCTTGTTCTGTTTCAGGCCGGGAAGCAGGTATTTTTTATGCAGTGCCTGAATCTAGTCCTGGACCTGTAGAGGGTGTCTGGTATATTATCTTTCGCGA
>JAIPEP010000158.1 GCA_021737085.1 Desulfohalobiaceae bacterium
CCCAGGCCCACTCCCTTGCCTATGCTCTTGGTGGAGAAAAAGGGCTCAAAGAGCTGTGATTGCTGTTGGACGGGAATGCCGGGCCCGGTGTCCTCCACGCTGGCCCGCACAGTGTGCTCCCCGTAAGTTGTGCCCACCCTGAGCACTTTGCTCTCGCTGGATTCCATAGCCTCCACCGCATTGGTGATCAAGTTCATGAACACCTGCTTGAGCTGCTCTCCGTCTGCGCCGATGAGAGGCAGATCCTGGGCATACTCCCGCACCACCCGCACTTCGTTCAAGCGCAGCAAATTGGCGTTCAAGAAAAGCACGTCCTCCAAGAGCTGATTCAGATCGAGCTGGCCGAATTCGCCCTGGGATTCTCGGGAGAAGGCCAGCAGGTTTGAGGTGATGCCGCTGATGCGTCGGGTCTCCTGTTCCATCAGCTCCACATAGCGGGTGAATTGGGCTGTGGTCTTCTCGTCAACCGGACCCTCCTGGGTGATCCGCTTGATCAAAAGGAGCAGGTTCAGAATGCCGGACAAGGGATTATTTATCTCGTGCACCACAGCAGCGGACAGCTTGCCCAGAGAGGCCATCTTGTCCTGGTGCTGGATCTCGATGTTTCGTTTTTGCAGCTCGCGGGTACGCTCCTCCAGAAGCTCCTCCAGCCTCCTGTTGATTTCCTCGTCCTCCCTTGCCAGACGAGTCACATCCCGGCTGATCTCCACCAACCTGTTTACCGAGCCGTCCGCCTCGGTAATGGGATACAGGCTTACCTCGATGTAGACTACGCTGCCTTGCCTGTTCACCCGCGGAACCACACGCTGCACCGCCTGTCCGGTGCTAAGGACTTCATCCACAGGACACAGCATATGTCCGTTGCACTTGTAGTTGCGGTCCTGCAGCACCTGATAACACTTGCGCTGGATCACCTCCTCCCGGGTATAGCCCATGCTCTCCAGAAAAGCCTGGTTGACCTCCACGATGCACATGTCCTGATTGAGCACCAGGATGGAATCCTGGATTCCGTTGAGAATAGTCTCAATCTCCAGGTTCCTCTGCTGCAATAGCTCGATCTGATGGTTCAGGGAATCCCAGAAAAGCTTGAAGGTGTGCAGGGCCAGGATCCTGATGTCACGGGGCTTGCTGACGCGGATCTCCTCGAAGAGGGATGAATCGGGGTCCAGGACGATGATCAGCCCGATGTTATACTCCGGCTGAAACAACACCCGGTAGTCCCGGAAAGTGTAGCAGCCCAATTCCTTGGCCCTGACCATGCCCGGAGCACTTTCGTCCCGATCCACCACCGCCACGATCCTGGTCTTGATCTTCTCCTGAGTGGAGCCGGGGGTGGTCTTCTCCAGGACTTCGGCAGTGAACTTACCCCCGCCCACGATGGCGATGTTGACGTCCTCCGAGGAGGCAAAAGTCACAGGTTCCATGGCTCTCGCGTTATGGAAAAGGGTTAGGTGATTAGGTTAAATGCAAACCGCAATTGATTAAAGGGCCTGCGGAGACTTTTCCCCGAGGCTGGAGCGGATCAGGGCCGCGGCCCGGGCCGCTGCCTCTTGCACCGGTGGAGTGCAGGTCTCGGAGAGGGTCTGCACATCCGCGGCCTCGATGCCGAGGATACGGATTGCCCGGGGCGGGTTTCTGCCCTGCACCTCCAGCAGCTGGAGAACCACTGCCAGATCGAAGCCGTGGGTGGGGGCCAGGTGAAGGGTGGGTCCGGTCTCCAGATCCTTGGGTCCGAACTCGTGAAGGGTCCCTGGGGGCAATCCGGTAACCGCGGCGTCCACCACGATCAGCCGGTCGCAGTCCTCGATCAGGTCCAGCAGGGCCAGCCCGCCGGCCCCGCCCACTGTGGCCGCGACTCCCGCAGGCAAGCCCTCGGCTTGCAGCCGCTCCACCACCGCGATTCCCGCCGCGTCGTCACAAAGCACGGGGCTGCCTACGCCCAGGATCTGGGCCCTGTAAGTGCGAGCCCTTTCCCGCATGGGTCAGCCCTCGCCCTCCGGTCCCCGGGAAAGGGTGCGGACAACGCCATCCGGCCGGACAAGACGGACCTCAAGAGGGGTCTTTCCCGGGAGGTGGTGCGTGGCGCAGGCCAGGCAGGGATCATAGGCCCGGAAGGCCATCTCCACCCTATCCAGAATGGCCTCATCCGGGGAGCCGTTTTCGATGAGCCGCTCCGCTGCCCTTTTCACGGAGAGGTTCATTGCCGCGTTGTTCTGCACTGTGGCCACTATGAGGTTGGCCTGCTGCACCATGCCTTGCGAGTCGGTCTTGTAGTGGTGGAACAAGGTCCCCCGGGCGGCTTCCACTGCTCCCACTCCCTCTCCCACGGGCTTGCCGGGCAGGGTCCGGATATCCTCTCCGGTTATCTCCGGATCGCGGATCAAGCGCGCTAGCTCCTCGCAGGCCTGCAGGTTCTCGATGAGCCGCGCCCAGTGGTAGGCCATGGTGTGATGCACCGGTTTGCCGCCGAAAAAATCAAACAATTTCTCGTATTCCTGCTGAGCGAGAGGCGTGGCCATGCCGTCGGCCACATTGAGGCGGGCCAGGGAATTCACCCGGTATATCCCGCTGTCCCCCCCGTCCACCAGCCCTTTCCAGCCCACGGATTTTAGAAAGGGAAACTTGAGGTAGGTCCAGGGCTCCACGTGCTCCCCGATATGCTCCAGGTAGTCCCGGGGATCGAAGCTGGCGAACAGAGAGCCGTCCGGCGAGGCCACCCGCGCGGTTCCGTCATAGAAGTCCACGCAGCCGCGGTCGTCCACCAGGCCCATATAGTAGGTCCGGCTGTAGTAGGTATCTCCGCTTATCATCTCCCGGGAGGATTTCCGGCTAAGGATGAGATCCTCGAAGAGCCGGAGGCTCTTCCTGGCGAACTGGACCAGGGAATCGGCCATGGGCTCGATTTCGGCCCGCTCCTGCTCCTGCAGGGGCTTGCTCATCCCTCCCGGCAGGGAGCTAACCGGATGGATGGGGTGCCCCGCGAGCATGCCCTGGATCTTTTGGGCATAACCCCGGTGGGCAAGCACTTCCCTGCCTTCCTCCCGGCCCACTGCCTGGATCAGTCCCAGGATGTTGCGCTTCTCCGGCCCGGCTTCTGCCCCGGGAATAAAGTCCGGAGCGGCCAGGGCGTAGAAGTGCAGGATGTGGCTGTGGGCGATATGGGCATTGTAGAACAGGCGCCGCAGCTTTTCCGCGATGGGAGGAATACGCACCCCGTAGACCTCGTCCGCTGCCTTGGAGGAGGCCATGTGGTGCGCTCCGGGACAGACCCCGCATATCTTGGGCGTGATCCGGGGCAGCTCCTCCACGGGCCTGCCCTGGCAGAACTTCTCGAAGCCGCGCAGCTCCACCACCTGGAGATAGCAGTCCCGGACCTTGCCCGCTTCATCCAGGAAGATGTCGATCTTACCGTGGCCTTCCAGCCGGGTGATGGGGGAAATGGTTATCCTCTCGCTCATGATGGGAACACCCGTGGTCAGAGATTGAGGGGAATATGCCTTCAGCCCCGGTCTTTATTTTCTGCCGCGAAGCTGCGATAGAGCACGGAATGGGGCAGGGTGAAGCGGTAAAAGGTGCCCGCCGGATCGGGAATGCGGCCCACCTCCCGTTTCATCTCGGCCCGGGTGAGGAAGTCCTCTCCCCTCGGCCCCACAACCGAGCCGAAAGCGGACAGTGCCTCAGCGCCGGGATCGAGCTGGGTGGGGGTGGGTCCGAAACACCCGCGGCAGGGCTGATTGGCCGCTAGGCACAACCCTCCGCAACCGCTGCGGGTAAAAGGCCCCATGCAGATGATCCCCTGCTCCAGAAAGCAGGTCCCCGAATCGGCCCTGATTTCGTGGGGCCGGACCACACGGGGAATACGATCCGACTTCTTGGAATCTATCCTCTCGCAGTCCCGGCAGAGGGCGTGCTCCGGCGCCAGGACCGTGCCGGCGGGGGGCGTGTCTTCCCCTCCGGCCAAGGCGGCGATGAGATTGACCGCATCCAGGATGCGCTCCCGGGAGGGAGGGCAGCCGGGGAGGAAGTAATCCACCCGGACCGCGTGGTGCAGGGCCCGCACGGTGTCCTCGAATTCAGGCAGGGTCAGGGTGTGGCCGTTATCTTGCCACTGTGGGCTGGGGCGGTTGTCCTCTTCGTTCAGCGTGGACGGGGTGTCGCGGTAGACCAGGGAAAAGATCCCCTCCCGGTCGGAGAGATTGGCCAACCCGGGTATCCCTCCGAAACAGGCGCAGGAGCCGTAAGAGACCAGGACCCGGCATTTGCTGCGCATGAGCTCGGCGTCCTCCGCCTGCTCCGATGTGCGGACCACTCCGTTGAAAAGGCCCACATCCACGCTACCGTCCGGGGCCTCCTGCAAGTCGCGCCTCTTGTAGTCCATGGCCGCGGGCCAGTAGACCACATCCGCGATTTCCGAGAGCTCCAGGATCTTGTCCTCCAGATCCAGCAGGGACACGTCGCAGCCCCCGCAGGCCCCGGCCCAGTTCATGGCTAGCTTGATTTTGCTCATGCAGACCTCTTCTATGTCGCGGAAAGCTCTCTTTCCCTCCGGCGATGAGGGCCGACAGGACTGGGGCCCAGCTGACGGAGCCTCTGATCCATGGACTTCACCATATCTATCAGCCGCTGGTAGTGGGGAACACCGATGTAGTCGAAGACCAGGCGACCTTCCAGTCCCAGCTGGTGCATCAGGTGGGAGAAAAGGCTGACCCGCTTATCCGCCAGGTAGTTGCCGTGGATATGGTGACAGCTGTTTGGCGGGCATCCCCCGATGATTATCCCCTCCACGCCCCTGCGGAACATCTCCATGATCAGCCCGCTGTTCACGGAGGAGGAGCAGCGGATGCGGATGCTGCGGAAGTTGGCCGGCGCGGTAAGACCGTGCTGACTGGCCATGTCCGCGCTGCAGTAGGAGCACCAGTAGCAGAGAAGGCCCAGGATCCTGGGATCCCCCGGATTCACCCCGCTAAAGGCCCTGTCCGTCTGCTCCAGGATCTGCCGGTCGGAGAAGTTGCCTATCTGGGCGGCGTGGACCGGACAGGCGGCGGCGCAGAGCCCGCAGCCCTGGCAAAAGCCCGGATCGGAGACCATCCCCTCCTCGGTCTTGCGGATGGCCCCGTGGGGGCAGACGGATTCGCACATGCGGCAGCCGATGCAGACCCCGGTGTCGATGCGGCTAGAATACTTGGGCGGGTGCTTCTCCCCGCGCAGCATGTGGGGCAGGGCGTTCATCGCCGCGGCCTTGCCCTGCTCCACGGACTGCTGCACCACCTTGGGGCCGCTGGCGGATCCGGCCATATAGACCCGGTCCACAAAAGACTCCGTGGGCCGAAACATCCGGGGCTGATTCTCCATGGGGAAACCGTAGCGGTCGGCGGTGACCCCCAGCTCTTCAGCCAGGTCCCCGGAGCGCTCCTTGGGGGTCTGGGCCGAGGCCAGCACCACCAGATCCGCATCCAGGCTGAGGGAGCCGTTTTCGAAGACGAATTCCCCCATGGAGGAGGTGGTCTGCTCCCCCAGCTGGGAGAGATGAAGGGTCAGGCTCCCCTCCCCGCTCTCCTGGATGGACTGGATATCTCCCTGGAGGAACTCGATCCCCATTT
>JAIPEP010000159.1 GCA_021737085.1 Desulfohalobiaceae bacterium
TTCAAGTGGATGCGGATGTGGCTGGAATGACTTATAACTCCGCGAAGATAGATGATCCTCCAAGCAATGATTTACCTTGTGAATATCCCTGTCCTCCTGCCTCAAGGACTGTTGACGCACTGTATAACGTCGTCCGCGGCTGGCTGGATCCGAGCCATCCGGGAGCGAAGGCCGTGATCTGCATTCCTTCAAAATGCATAGAGGCTTGGGCTGCCGCCGCCTTGTACGGCCCGAATGATCCGGATTTGGTGGATAACCTGGAGTGCTCTTTCGAGGTCATTCCCTATTTGCAGGCCAAGCCGGCCAATGAACGCCTTGTAAAAGTTCATGAAGGCAAATGGCGCAAGGTTAAAGGAAATTTTAAGAAGGCTCAACATACTATCAGTAGTCGCTGGAGTGATGTAAAAAATTACTGTCCGCATGCAGCTCGTTTACAAGAGGAAGTAGAAAGAGCTTTGGCATGAAAAGTCTGTATCCCGGACTAAACACTTGCTTTCTTCGTCACTGAAACAGGGATAGTCATCGATTATAACAATCTAATACTTGATGAGCTTTTCCCTGTCTATGATCTTGCTTCTGATGTTCAATTCGAGGTAACTAGAGATTTTCCCATTCTGAATGTTCATGAAGTGCATGAGGACGGAGACACTTTATGCCCTACGCCCACAGCCATCCTGACCTCCCTCCGGAAAATTGGCATTTGCTGGAAGATCACCTGCAAGCTGTAGCCGATGCCGCTGCTGATTTCGCCTCCGGTTTCGGGGCACGGGATTGGGGTGAAGCTGCGGGCTTGCTGCATGATCTGGGAAAATGCAGGCGGGAATTTCAGGAGTACATTGAGCGTGTATCCCGAGAGATGCATCAAGGCTCAAGCGGGATAGATCACTCTACTGCAGGGTCGCGGGTGGCAGTGGAAAATGCTCCTCATTTCGGGAAAGTTCTTGCCTACGCCATAGCCGGTCATCATGCGGGCCTGCCTGATGGCAGTGGCTCCGGCCCGACCTTGCGAAAGCGGCTCACCAAAGAAGTTCCCGACTGCGCATTTGATCTGGCAAAGAGAGTAACGATGCCAAACTCTTTGCCGTTCCCGCCCGATATTAGTGATTCGGGTGATATAAGACGCTTCGGGACTCAACTCTCTTTTTTCGTTCGCATGCTCTTTTCATGCCTCGTGGACGCGGATCGTTTGGATACCGAGGCATTCATGGACCCCCGGAGTTTTGAGCTGCGGGGAGGAAGTCCCAATGTTGAAGGACTTGCCTCGCGTTTTTTTCCGGAGCTGAACGATTTGATCTCCAAGGCTGAGCCCACCCGAGTGAACCAAATACGACAAAGAATTCTCCAGGAATGTCTGGAGTCGGCAAAGCTTGAGCCCGGCCTGTTTTCCCTGACAGTTCCAACAGGCGGTGGGAAAACGCTTTCCTCCCTGGCTTTTGCCCTGAATCACGCGCAAAATTTCGGCCATAGACGCATTATCTATGTCATGCCCTACATGAGCATCATCGAGCAGAATGCCGCTGTGTTTCGTTCGTTCCTGGGCGACGATGCTGTGCTCGAGCATCACAGCTCCTTCGATTTCAATACTGCGGAGGAACGAGAAGATTCATCGGCACAATGGGCCAAGCTGGCGGCGGAGAATTGGGATGCGCCACTGATCGCCACTACCGCGGTGCAATTCTTCGAGTCGCTGTATTCGTCAAAACCGGGCAGATGCCGCAAGCTGCACAATATCGCCGACAGCGTGATCATTCTGGACGAGGCCCAAATGCTTCCCAGACATCTGCTGCTCCCCTGTCTGGAAGCTATTCGGGAGCTGACCGCGAGCTACGGGGCGAGTGTTGTGCTGTGCACGGCCACGCAACCCGCCCTCTCCAAAAGGGAGGATTTCGTGCATGGGCTGGAGGGTGTGCGAGAAATCGTGGCCGATCCGCAAGCATTGCATTCCGAGCTGAAGAGGGTTCAAGTGGAAAACCTGGGTGAGGTGACCGACGGGGAGCTTGCAGTACAGCTGGCGGACCGGGAACAGGTCCTGTGCGTAACTAATACGCGGGGCCATGCACGGGAAATATATGAGGTTCTAGCAAGCGAGGTGGACGCGGTATACCATTTGAGCGCTAGTATGTGCCCGATGCACAGGCGCGAAAAGCTCGACGAGATTCGCGAGTGCCTGCAGCATGGCACGCCCTGTAGAGTGATTTCCACACAGCTTGTCGAGGCGGGAGTGGATGTGGATTTTCCCGTGGTTTACCGTGCCGCGACAGGGATCGATTCCGTGGCTCAGGCCGCGGGTCGGTGCGACAGGGAGGGCAGGTTTACCGAATATTACGGCTCAGCTGCGGGACAAGTTTACGTTTTTTATCCGGAAAGGGGGCTTCCGCCGGGACATTTTCGGATCACGGCGGATATCGCCCAGGAAGTTTTGAGGCAGTACGAGGATGTTCTGGATCCAGAGGCAGTGGAAATGTATTTTCGCCATCTTTACTGGCAGGCTGGACAAGAACTCGACAAAAACGATATCCGCTATAAGCTGGAAGAGGATGCCAAGAATGGCAATATCCCCTTTTGCGAGATAGATTCTCTGTTCCGGATGATCGAGGAGGAGAAAGAGTCGATTGTGATCCCCCTGGTCAGTGATGCGGTAGAAATGGTTAACTCCCTACCGTATGTTAGCCATCCCGGAGCTCTGTTGCGCAAGCTTCAGCCTTATATTGTGCAGGTTCACGGTAGATGGCTTCATCATCTGGTCGCCGGAGGGGCAGTCGAGCTTGTGGGTGATCGTATTCCGGTTTTGCGCAATATGGATATTTACAACCAAAATTTGGGGCTATGCCCCGAGGAGCCGGGGTTTCGGAGAGCTGAACACATGATTCAATAAATAAAATTTTATTGAAGGTTGACAAGACTGGGTCGCCTTTTTATCCTCCCCTTAAGATCTTAGAAAGGGGGAAGGATATGGATATTAGCAAACTTGTTGGATTTTTTGGAAAAATATTTGAAATCATGTTCACATGGTGGCGACCTATTGATGTCCAGTTTAATTTTAGGGCAAAAATAGGCCACAAAGATTCTGAAGAAAATAAGTAATTGAGAATAATTTCTATCTATTGTGATAAATTTTGTTTGGGGGTGTGGGTTGAAACAATAATATTTTGTTTATTGTCAATGTTGATGTCACCCCCAAACAAATATTGGAGAAATTGTATGTCATATGGAGTAGTTTGTAAGATTTGGGGAGACTATTCTTGCTTTACTAGACCAGAAATGAAAGCAGAAAGAGTTTCATATGATGTAATTACTCCAAGTTCTGCGCGTGGAATAATAGAAGCTATTTATTGGAAACCTGAAATAAGATGGGTCATCGACCGAATAACAGTTCTTAGGCCCATCCGTTTCGAGAATCTGCGCAGGAATGAATTGGCGGCACAGGGGAGCTCCGGAGTGAAGATTCCTTTGAACAATGTCAGGCGGGCCATGCGGGACGGAGTGAGCCCCGTGGAAACATTTATCGAGGACAAGAGGCAGCAGCGGGCAGGGTTGGTGCTGCGCGACACGGCCTATCTCATCGAGGCGCATTTTGAGTTCGCCAGTGATGAGGACCACAACGAAGGAAAGCACCTGGACATCTTCAACAGGCGCGTCGCAAAGGGGCAGTGCTTTCATCGGCCCTATCTCGGCTGCCGGGAATTTCCCGCGGAGTTCGGCCCGGACGACGGAGAACGCCCTCATTCCGAACTTGCCGGAAAACGGGATCTGGGCTGGATGCTGCACGATATCGACTTCGACAACGGCATGCGTCCTCACTTTTTTCGGGCCACAATGAAGGATGGTGTGATTGAGGTCCCCGCCTTCGAGGAGACGCGAGCATGATGCTGCAAGCGCTGACATCCTATTATCAGAGGCTGCTGGATGATCCGGATATCGATATTCCCGAGCCCGGATTCAGCAAGGAGAATATCCACTTCGAGCTCGTGATCTCGACCTCTGGCGAGCTCCTCCAGGTGAACAACATCCAGCTTCCGCCGCAAAAAGGCCGCAATCTCGTGGCCAGAAAAGTCTCCGTTCCCAAGGACAAGGGCAGAACATCGGCCATTCATCCCTATTTTCTGTGGGACAAGACCAAATATGTGCTTGGAGCCGAAGGGGCTTCCGAACCAAAGATACACGAAGAGCACTTTGAGGCCTTCCGGTCGCGCCAGCGAGAGGTGGCCGGTGAAAGCAGCGACGAGGGAATTTTGGCAGTTCTGGCTTTTTTGGATCACTGGAACCCTGAAAATGCTTCCGAGCTCTCGCTCTGGCAGGAGATGGCCGGACAGAATCTGGTTTTTCGTTTGGACGGCGAGCTGAGGTATATCCACGAACGGCCCGATGCACGACAGGCCTGGCTGGATTATTACCATTCCGGCACGGAAGATAATGGTGTGTGTCTGGTGACAGGCGAACGCGCTCCGATCGCCAAGCTGCATCCAGCAATCAAGGGAGTTCGAGGCGCTCAGTCATCGGGGGCATATCTGATTTCCTTCAATATGGACGCCTTCACCTCCTATGGCAAGGATCAGGGACATAATGCCCCAGTTTCCCAGAAAGCGGCCTTCGCCTATGCGACAACACTCAATCATTTGCTGAGGCAGGACAGTCCGCAAAAAGTGCAAGTGGGAGATGCGACCACCGTGTTCTGGTCGGAACGGCCCACGAAAATGGAAGGATTTTTTGCTGCGGTGATGGGAGGACAAGTTGAACAGGCGTCGAAGGATGCCCATGACACGGGTGTTATCAGGGATCTCAGGGAGCTTTTGTCGGCCCTGGGCAGAGGACAGGAGCCTCCCGGCTGGGACGATCCGGAAACCCCTTTCTATATCCTGGGGATTTCGGGAAACGCTTCCCGTCTGGCTGTGCGGTTCTGGCACGTTTCCAGCGTGGGACGGATTGCGCGCAATCTCGCCCGGCACTTCAGCGATCTGCAGATAGAGCGCCGCTATCCGGGCGATCCCGAATACCCGAGCATTCGAAGACTTCTTTTGGAAACCGCCGCCTTGCACAGAGCGGACAATATTTCTCCCATTCTCGCCGGAGAGCTGATGCGCGCAATTATCACCGGCGGGGAGTATCCCAGAAGTCTCATGGCCCAGCTTTTGGCCAGGATACGGGCGGAGAACGATGTAACCACATTCAAGGCGGCAATGCTCAAGGCCATACTGGTCCGCCAGGCCCGCAATCATAACATCTCAACGGAGGTGAGCATGAGCCTCGACACACAGACAACAGACAGGGGCTATCGGCTGGGACGACTTTTCGCCGTCCTGGAGAAGGCCCAGCAGGACGCCCACGGAAACAGTCTCAACACCACGATCAGGGATCGCTTTTACGGAGCCGCTTCAGCAACGCCGAGAAGTGTTTTTCCCAGGCTTCTTTCCCTGTCGCAGCATCATCTGGCCAAGCTGAGCAAGGAGCACGAAAGCTATGCGATTGCGGCGGACAAAAGGATGCAGGAGGTACTGGACGGGATCTCCGATATCCCGGCCCATCTGAGTATGCAGGAACAGGCGCTTTTTGCCCTAGGCTACTATCACCAGCGTA
>JAIPEP010000021.1 GCA_021737085.1 Desulfohalobiaceae bacterium
GCTCAAGGGGCGGAAGCGATTATACTTGGTTGTACAGAAATTGGAATGTTGGTCAAGCAAACTGATACTAATGTGCGGCTTTTAGATACCACGAACATCCATTCCGAGAAAGCTGTGGAATATGCAATAACATAACAAAACAAATTTTCTCCACCATAAAAGAGGAACACAAGTTGCCACAAAAGGAAAAAAAGTCCCCATCGAAGCAGACGCGGGAACAAAAGCAGGCCCCGGGAAGGGAAACCCACGCCGCGAGCTTTGGCGAGCTTCTCAGCTCCCTCGTCCCGGCGTCCCCCAAAAGGCCTCCCCCCAACACCACCTGGCAGGGGGCCCCGCTGGCCCACCTGGGGTACAAGCGGGAGTTGGAGCTGAAGAACCGGGCCCTGGAGACGTTCTGGCAGCGACACCAAATCCCCGGAACCCTGGAACCCATCCGGGGCTCTCCCCTGCCCCGCCACTACCGCACCACTTCCACGCGACGAGCGGCCTGGAAAAGAGGGACCCTTTTTCTCCATATGGCGGGAACCAAGCCCGGAGAACAGCAACAACCCTTTCTGGCCTCCCCCCTGGAGCCCGAATCTCACGGCCGCATATACCGCTTCCTGCGAGCCAAGATCAGCGAGCCCCCTTTCCGGATGGTTGCGGGGCATCTAAACCACCTCATCATCCGCGGGAGCTATGCGGAGCAGGCGGTAATCTTCAACGTGGACACCATGAACGGCCCCCTGGTGCGCAAGCTGAAGCTGCTGTCCGGGCATCTGCAGAACATGGACGAGCCGGTGGCCGCGGCCTTCGCCTATCCGGATCCCAGCGACTCGCCCTATTACCTCGAGGCTCGCCAGTCGCCGGAGCTGCCCCGCCTCAAGCGTCTCTTCGGCAGACAGCGCCTCATGGTCGAACACCACGGTCACCGCTTCCTCTTTCACCCCACCTCCTTCTCCCAAGTCAACGAATCCATCGTTCCGCTGATGCTGCAGGAGGCCCACTCCCTGCTTGCACCGGAACAGGAGGAGAGACTACTGGATCTCTACTGCGGGTATGGGCTATTCAGCCATTACCTGGCCCCGGAGTACAAGCAAGTGGTGGGCGTGGAGGCCGAGGGTCCCTCCATCGAGGCGGCAAGGGCGAACAAAAAGCTGAATCCCGGGGGAGACAGGGTCCGCTTCCGCCCCGGCCAGATCACCTCCGAAAGCCTGGAGGACTTGCTCCCCGCCCCCTTGCCCGGGAAGGAGGCCATCCTTCTGGATCCGCCCAGGCAGGGGCCCAAGGAGGGGGTCATCCCCGCGCTTGCCCGCAGGGAACCGGGGAAGGTGCTGCATATCCACTGCAACGCGGATCTCTTGCCCCAGTCCGTTCAGAAGTGGGCTAAACAGGGCTATCATCCGCTCCGCGCCGTTCCCATGGACATGTTCCCCGGCACAACCGAAATAGAGATCCTGCTGGCCCTGGGAAGGGATTAGACGGAATAGACCAGGAGCCGGAGGAGCATTCTCCCGGCACCGGCTGTTTAAACGTCAAGATTTCCAGCCCTTACAAATTGGAAACACAACAGGGAGTGTCTAGCCGCGAGTGAATGGAAGTCCTCCCGCGGGCCCTATGCAGCCCGCGGGAGGAAAAAAACGGAGCCAAGCCGGCCTACCACTTGGTGTAGGGTAGGAACTTGCCGGACATGGTGATTTTGACCCGATCACCCTTGGGATCCTCCTCCCGATCCACGTAGAGCTTGAAGTCGATGGCGCTCATGATGCCGTCGCCGAACTTCTCGTGGATGACCGACTTCAGAGGCATCCCGTAGACCTGCAGGATCTCGTAGAAACGGTAGACCAGCGGATCGGTGGGAATCGTGGGACCCAGACCCTTGGTAGGGCACTCGGTGAGCTTTTCAGCCATTTCGCTTCCCAGACCGAGCTCGGAGACGAGTTTCTCCGCTTCCTCCCTGGAAGCGCTCGCCTGACGGTGAATGAGCGAGGAGACCCAGACTTCGTCGCGGCCAACCGCACGGCCCAGATCCTCGAAACTGAGGCCTTTGTCCTTTTTGGCCTGCAAAAGCCGGCGTGTCTCTTCCGGAAGCTCCACCATTGCCTCTCACCTCCTTGGTGTCCGTTTTTTTTTGTTTAACACACCCTAAGACAACACCCTAGGCTAGGGCCGGGGATAGGAATCGAGGCGCTCGCTGATTGCCTTGCCCAGCCAGTCGATAACCGCTCCCAGATGGCGCATGTTGGTCATGCCCTCGGCATCGCCGCGCACATCGCCCTTGTCGAAGCCGATCCCCATGTTCCAGTAGGTGGAGCCGGGCACGATCATCTGGGACATGAGATACATGTGGTTGATGGTATCGAAGGCGTGGGTGGCCCCTCCGCGCCGGACAGCCGCCACCGCTGCCCCGATCTTGCCCCGGAAAGGGACGCCATTGGCCTGGCTAACCAGGCCGGAACGATCCAGCACGGCCTTGAGCTCGGCGCTCACATCCGTAAAATAGGTGGGCGAACCCAGGATCAGGGCCTGGGCCTGGAGCATCTTTTCCAGGACCGGATTGAATTCGTCCGTGTCCACGGCACAGCGCTCGTCCCGGTTCTCAAAGCACTTATAGCAGGCGATGCAGCCGCTGATGTCCCTGCCGCCCACCTGCACCATCTCCGTATTCCAGCCACCCTGCTTTAGAGGGGCAAGCACCTCTGCGAGCAGATGTGCGGTGTTCCCGTCCTTGCGAGGACTACCGTTGATAGCCAAAGCGTACATACACCCTCCTTAGCTCGAATCTTCTTGAGGCCTGCCCACGGCCCTGCAGGGCGCTCCGCTCGCCTCCCTAATGGCCAGGGGCAGGATAACAACCTCCGCAAATGGCACCAAACGCTTTAGACCGCATAGGTTCTCCACAATCACTATCTCCGCAGCGAGCAGGTCCTTGTGGATTTTCTGTTCCGGATCGTCCAATTGACTCGGTGATGGCGTGTCCACTCCCAGAAGGTCGATCTGCAGTCCGGCCAAACCTTCTGCTGCTTCCCTGCTTAGCGCTGGAAAGTCCCGGAAATATTGCGGGGAACCGAAATCCCGGTCCCATCCGGTATGGATAAGGACCTTGTCGGGATTGCCCGCCCCGGCCAAAGCGTGCTCCAGCTCTCGCCACTGTATTCTCGCCCCGGCTTCCAGTCCGGAGAAGTCCAGTACGGCGGTATATCCCAAAAGCTTATGCAGAGGGATCCGTTCCACGCTCATTCCGCCGGACAGGAAGTGAAGCGGGGCATCCACATGGGTCCCCACATGATTGGTGCAACGGATTTCCTGGACGGAACAGCCGTCGCGATCCAGAGTCTGGACGTCAAGCACTTCCGGAGAAGCATCTCCGGGAATGACCGGCATGCCATTGGTAAGGGGATGCGTCAGATCGATCCAGCCCAAGCTTACTCCTTGGGATTCACTCTCTTTTGGCCCTGTCTTTTTCCTCTAACACAAAGACGGCGCATAGTCACAAAAATGACAAGCCCAGCCTGACAAAAACCGAAAGAAGTGTATAGATCAGATCCATCCCGCATCAACCCGGTCAGTTGCGCTTTCCCAATCACATCCCTTCCTTGTAAGTATAAACCCCCTTCTTACGTCTCAACAACATTTGCTTATGACAAATAGCCCTATGCTCCTTATCCATTATGGTGTATAATATATCTGGTAAGCCTTGGTTAGACACAGTTACATACAAGTATCTCCTCCCGCACGAACTCGAGCCAACCAAGCACTAAGAGGCTCCGCGATGGAACAAACCCTGCCCTTCAGCACCTGGGGACGCTGGTCCGGGAGACCCCCGAATGCCCAAGCCACTCCCTCTCCTTCCCATTACGGATTCAAGGCCTTCCTGGGCTGGGACGGCCTGGTCGTGAACGAGGAAAGCGTGGATGTAGTGGACCTGTGCCGGGCCTATATGGACACGGTTCAAAAAGAGTCCTGCGGACAGTGCCTTCCCTGCAACCTGGGCACCCAGGAAATGACGGAAATCCTCCAGCGCCTGTCCCGCGGGGAGGGCAGCTCCGAGGAACTGCAAAGGCTGCGCGACCTGGCTGAAATCGTCCGCCAGACCTCCAAATGCGGAGTGGGCCTGACCGGAACAAGGCCGATCCTGGACGCCCTGGACTTCTTTCCCGAAGAGTTCGAGAGGGCCCTGAAAAACGGCGTGCCCCAACACGGAAAATACGTGGCCCGCGTTACCGCCCCGTGCACCGAGGCCTGCCCCTCCCATCTGGACATTCCGGGATACGTGGACATGATCCGCATGGGGCGCTACGGCAGATCCTTGGAGATCGTGCGCGAGGGCTGCCCCCTGCCCGGGAGTATCGGCCGCACCTGCACGCGCCCCTGCGAGTTCAACTGCCGCAGGACCAAGCTCGACGCGCCCATCGCTATCAAGGACCTCAAGCGCTTTGCCGACGATATGCTCCACTTGGGAGACCCCGAGCCGGAGCCCCCGCCGCCGGCCAGGGACGAATCGCGGGTTGCGGTCATCGGGGCCGGACCGGCAGGCCTTGCCTGCGCCTACTACCTGGGCCGGCGCGGCCATCCCGCGACCCTGTACGAAGCCCACTCCCACGCCGGCGGCATGGCCGCCACCGCCATCCCCAGGTTCCGCCTGCCTAGAAATATCCTGTTCCGGGAAATCGAGCGGATCGAACAAACTGGAGCAGAGATCCGCTGCAACACTCCCATATCCCGGAATATCAGCCTGCAAAACTGGCTAGAGGACAACGGCTTTTCCGCCGCCTTCGTCGGGGTGGGAGCCACGCAGTCCTCCAGGATGCGCTGCGAAGGGGAGGATGCGGGATACGAGTGTTTCATGACGGGCCTGGAGTTCCTGAACCGGATCGCCGCGGGCGAGACCCCGCTTCAAGGGGACAGGCTCGTCGTCGTGGGAGGGGGCAATGTGGCCATGGACTGCTCCCGCTCGGCCCTGCGTCTGGGCTTCTCCGAGGTCCATCTCCTCTATCGCCGCACCCAGCAGGAAATGCCCGCTGACGCCGAGGAATTCCGCCAGGCCGGCGAGGAGGGAGTGGAGTTCCGCTACCTCCTGCAGCCGGTCCGCATCCTGTCCGATCAGAACGGCCGAGTCGTGGGTCTGGAATGCCTCCGGATGGAGCTGGGAGAGCCTGACGACTCGGGCAGACGGCGGCCGGAGCCGATCCAGGGGTCCGAGTTCGTGATCGAATGCGATGCGGTTATTCCGGCCATCGGGCAGACCTGCGTAGTGGACTGCGTTCTCCCGGACGAGGACCAGGTACAGCTAACCCGCTGGAACACCATGCTCGTGGACGCAATCACCCAGCAAAGCGACAACGAGCGGATCTTCGCCGGAGGGGACTGCACCACCGGACCCGACACCCTGATAGGGGCCCTGGCGGCGGGCAAGCGGGCCGCCCGCCACATAGCCCAGTTCCTGGAAACGGGAACCTGCCGGGCGGAACCGGACGAGCTTCTACAGAGCTATATCAGCGAGCTCACGGTCTTCGATACCGCGGAGAGGCTCCCCGCTCCCGGAGCGAGTCCGAGGGCCGAGCCCCTTCTGAGTCCGGCGCGGGAGCGAAGGAAGGACTTCCGGGAGGTGGAAGAGGGCTTCTCTCAGCCACAGGCCCTGTACGAGGCCTCGCGCTGCCTGCGCTGCTACCGCATCGCAGTGGCGGCCATTTGAAACTATCCCGCTATCGCTTTGATTCTATATCTCAAGTCAAGGCATACGCTTATGATCCATATCGACGGCCAAAGCCTAGAGTTCCGCGAAGGGGAAACCATTCTGGAGCGCGCCCAGAGGGCCGGGATCGACATCCCCGCCCTCTGCCGCGTGGAGTGGGCCTATCCAGTGCAGTCCTGCCGGCTCTGCGTGGTGGAGGTCTCCGGAGCGGACACGCTCCTGCCCGCCTGCGCCACATGCGCGGGAGAGGGTATGACCGTGCACACCGCGAGCGAGGCCGTAGTCCGGGCCAGACGGGAGATCCTCACCCTGCTGGCAGGCTCCTTTCGGCACGAGACGCCCCTGGGCAACCAGAGAGGAAAGTCCTATCTGCAGGAGCTCTTCCGTCGCTACCACATTCCCCTGCCCCATCCACCTTCCGGGGAGAGCGGCCCGGCGGAATTCCCTACTCCGAATATCCGTTACCATCCCCAGAAGTGCATCGTCTGCCACCGCTGCATTGCCGCCTGCCGCGAGGTCAAGAACATCGGGGCCATCGATATCCGCCAGGTGGAAGGCAAAAGCCGCGTTGTGCCGGACCGTACGGAGCTCTGCGCCTCCTGCGGGGAGTGCCTCCAGGTCTGTCCCACCCTGGCCCTGACCGATGCGGTGGGGCCCGGAGGGTGGAGTGCATGGAAGGGACAGCGCATCACCACCACCTGCGGCTACTGCGGCTGCGGCTGCCAGATGGATCTCCATCTGGAGAAGGGAAGCGTCCTAGGCGTGAGCGCCCGGGACCACGTGGGGGTCAATCAGGGCAGCCTCTGCGCCAAGGGCCGCTTCGGATACGAATTCATCCAGTCCCGGGAGCGCCTGACCACCCCCCTTATCCGTGGAGACGACGGTAGCTTCCGGGAGGCCGACTGGGAGGAGGCCCTGTCCCTGGCCGCTGAGCGGCTGAGCACCCTGCGGGACCGGCACGGCCCGGACAGCCTGGCCGGACTTGCCTCCGCCAAGTGCACCAACGAGGAGAACTACCTCTTCCAGAAGTTAATGCGCGGAGTGCTGGGCACAAACAATGTGGACCACTGTGCCCGGCTCTGCCACTCCTCCACCGTGGCCGGGCTGGCCAGCGCCTTCGGCAGCGGGGCCATGACCAATCCCATCCGGGATGTGCTCCGCTCCCGGGTAATCCTGGTCACCGGGAGCAACACCACGGAGAACCACCCCATCTACGCCAACTACATCATCCACGCCGTGCAACACCAAGGAGCCAAGCTCATCGTGGCGGACCCGCGGGGAATCGGCCTGACCCGGCTGGCCCATCTCTGGCTCCGGCCCAGGCTGGGCACCGATCTCGCCTGGATCAACGGGCTGATGCACATCATCCTGCAACGGGGATGGCAGGACCAGGCCTTCATTGACGAGCGCACCGAGGGTTTTGACGAGCTTGCCTCCATTCTGCGGGGCTATACCCCGGACTATGTTACCTCCGTAACGGGCATACCTGCAGAGGAGCTGCACAGGGCGGCGGAGCTATTGGGGACCGAGCATCCCGCTTCCCTTTTCTACGCCATGGGGATCACCCAGCACGCCAACGGCACGGACAAGGTCAAGGTCCTGGCCGATCTGGCCATGCTCACCGGAAACGTGGGTGTGGAGGGCGGCGGGGTCAATCCCTTGCGGGGCCAGAACAACGTGCAGGGCGCCTGCGACATGGGGGCTCTGCCCAACGTCTTCCCCGGATACCAGCCTGTGGGGGAGAGCGAGGTGCGGCAGCGCTTCAGCCGTGTCTGGCATTGCGGGGACCTCCCCGCGGAAGTCGGTCTGGCGGCCACGCAAATGATGCCCCGGGCGCGGGAGGGGTCCCTCAAGGGCATGTACATTATGGGCGAGAACCCGGTGCTTAGCGACCCGGACCAGGGCCACGCGGAGAGCGCCTTGGACAGCCTGCAGTTTCTGCTGGTCCAGGATATCTTTTTCAGCGAAACGGCCCGCAGGGCGGACATTGTTCTACCCTCTGCCAGCTTTGCGGAGAAGGACGGCACGTTCACCAGCTCCGAGCGCCTGGTGCAGCGAGTGCGCCGCGCCCTCTCCCCTCCGGGCGGGGCACGGCCTGATCTGGACATCCTGGTCCATATGGCCGCACATCTGGGAACGAACTGGGGGGAGTGCAAGCCATCCGGGGTCATGGAGGAGATCGCCTCCCTAACCCCCAGCTACGGAGGAATCACTCACCAGCGTCTGGAAGCTGGAGGCATCCCCTGGCCCTGTCCGGACAGGGAACACCCCGGGACCCCCAGGCTGCACGAGCAGCGTTTCTCCAGAGGACGAGGTGTGTTCTTCCCCGTGCATCACCGCGAACCGATGGAGCAGGCAAGCGAACAATATCCCTTGCTTCTGACCACAGGCCGCGTGGGGCCGCACTACCATACAGGGACCATGACCCGGCAGGGAGTGGGCCTGACCCGCCTCTACCCGCAGGCCCTGGCGGAGCTCAGCCCCAGCGACGCGGACAGGCTGGGCATAGGGGACGGGGAGCGGGTGCGGCTGACCTCCCCAAGGGGCTCCGTAGAAGCGGTAGCCCAGGTCAGCGAGCGCAGCGCTCCGGGGGAGGTCTTCCTCCCTTTCCATTTCCACGAGTCACCTGCCAACAGGCTTACTGCGGCGACACTGGATCCTGTGGCCCTGATCCCGGAATTCAAGGTGAGCGCCGTGCGGGTGGAGAAGGCGGAGTAAAAAGCTATCTTTATCGTAAAATGCCCCACTATGGCTGCTGCCTCTGCCTGGCCTGTTCCCTGGCCTTGTTCAGCTTTTCCTCACCCATCCTCTTCTCCAAGACTTCCTTGTTCTCCTTAGCCCTGGAATGCCCCTGAGCCGCAGCTTGACTGAACAAGGCATAGACTTGGACCTCGTTCTTGGCAACTCCCTTGCCCTGGGCATAGAGTCCGCCAAGATTATGCAGGGCCTTAGGGAAACCCTGATCCGCTGCTTTTTTGTACCACTTTACCGCCTGACCCAAATCCCGATCTACATTCCCCCGGCCCTGCTCGTACACCACCGCAAGATTGTACTGGGCCTCCACAAAACCCTGATCCGCGGCCTTGCGATACCATCTAACGGCTCTGGGCACGTTCTGTGCAACGCCCTGGCCGCGGTCATAAAGCAGGCCCAGATTATACTGCGCCATGTCCAGACCTTGCTCCGCTGCCATTCGGAGCCATTCTGCCGCTTCCATGCCATCCTGCATAACGCCGCGCCCCTTAATATAACTCAGGCCAAGCCCGTACTGAGCCTTGGGATGACCCTGCTCCGCAGCCTTGCGAAACCAGCGGTTCGCAAGCTCCAGATCCCGGGCTACATTCTGCCCCTTGGAATACATCAGGCCCAGGTTGTACTGGGCCTTCACGTTTCCCTCTTTCGCTGCCTTACGCAATTGCTCTACAGTGGCATTATTGGATGCCTGGACAACCTGAAAGCCAAGAACAACACCAAACACCAACACAGTCGCAATTAGGCGATATACGGACATAACTCTCCTTTCTTGTCTTAATCAGCCCGCTTTATTTCGGTTTGTCCCTCTTGCCCACGCGATGGCTACCGGCAGTACTTCCGATTCCGCAAAAACAGCCCGGCCTACAGCCAATTCACCCCGGCAATCACCAGGGGCATGGTTGCCGCGGAAAAGAGGGAGGTGATCAGAATGCTCGAGGCCAACAACTCGGTCCTGCGACCGAAGCGAATGGCGTACATCAGTGGCAGCAATGCGGAGGGCCCGGAAGTCTGCACCACTGCCACATCCCTTGCCAGCCCGGAAAAGGGGAGTAGATGGGTTATACCCAGGGCGAGCCCGGGAGAAACGAGCAGGCGAATCACGATTGCCGCGGCAAGGACGGGAAGAAAAGCCCGGATCCTGCCCGGGATTCCGATCTTCGCCAGCTGCAGCCCCAAGACGAAGATGAGCAAAGGGATCGCCGCGGTGCCCAGTAGATCAAGCCCCTTCCCCAGGGACTCCGGCAGGGAGATCCCCAGTGTGGTCAGCAGCAGGGCGACGATCATGGCGTGGAATATGGGGATCCTGGCCACGTCGCGCACCGTGTCCCTCCAACCGGCTCCAGGGCTGGTCAAGCAGATGGCCACGGTGCACAGGGGCAGGTTGAAGACCACGAAAATGAGCACCGAGGCCTGCATAGCCTGCTGACCATAGGCGAAATGGATGAGAGGAAGCCCGAAATTGCCCACGTTGATCATGGAACAAGCCAGGACTAGGGCAAGAGTGTCCTCGCGATCCAGGCGAAGGAGAAGGGAAGCGGCCCAGGCAAGGCCCATCAAACAGGCTGTCAGAAGCAACATAAGCCCGAAGGGCCCGTACACCGCCTTCCAGGAGATATCCGCGGACATCAGGCTGTTGAAGATAAAAACCGGAGCGAAAACAATTAGCGCGGCGTCCGCTAGCTGCTTTATATCGGGACGTACGCTGCGCTGATAGAGCGCGGCGATAGCCGCGATCAAAAAAAGGGGCAGCACTGATTCCTGGAAAATAACGAGGAATTGCATCGCAGTAAGCAGTCACAGCCTGTATTTGGGGCCTAACGGAGCAAATTGACTCCCAGCAGAAGCCGGCCGCGCAAGTAACACTCGGCTCTCCACTGGACAGACGGGTGGAGCCACGCACAGAACCTCTATCTAACAGCAAAAGGTCAGGGAATATTGAAGCCCAGGGAGGACTTCTTCCCCACTATGGGAATCAGACTGGACAAAGTCCTGGAAATCATGTAGGCTTTTCTGCCAAAATTGTCCTGTCTGGATGAGGCCAATCTGCCGCCTAGTGGATAAACTGGAAGATCGGATCATCACTCTATCTAGGCTGGACTGGCACGCGGCACCCTGACGGAGCCTCACGAATTGCGGACCATCGGGAAGGAGCAACCCGTGGCGAGGCACCCATGAACAGTGTCATAGTGTTGAATGCAGATTTCACCTATCTGCACACCGTAAACTGGCAGCGGGGCCTGCGGCTGGTGCTCAAAGGGAAGGTGGAAGTGCTCAAATACGGCAGAGCCGTGGCCGCCAGCTTTCAACACCTCTACCGCATCCCCCTAGTGGTCCGCTTGATCACTTTTGTGCGCCGGGTCTACAAGGGCAAAGTCCCGCTAAACAAGCGGAACATCCTCGCCCGTGACGAGTATACCTGCCAGTACTGCGGTGCCGCATGCCGCCACAATCCCACTCTGGACCATATCCTGCCCAAATCCCGCGGAGGCCACTTTTCCTGGCAGAACACGGTCACCTCCTGCAAGAAATGCAATCAGAAGAAGGGGAACAAGACCCCGAGTGAATCCGGGATGAGCTTGCGCAAAAAACCTGTGCAGCCCACTATTTCCGAATTCACCGCACAGAAGGTCAAACAAATGGGTCTGCGCGACCTCCTGGAAGACCTGGTCTGAGCCTCGGCGGATTCCGCCTGTCCGGGCAAGGAAGAATTGTGTCCCTTTATCCCGGGCAAACCGGAGCTGCCATTAGCCCGCTCGTCGCAAGGGTCTGTCCGCAACAGCCTCCATATGTCAATATACCCCTGAATTCGGGGGGTCCACCTGGAAGAGATGTTATCAGCCCAGGATCAGGCGGTTTTTCTCGCTTCCACAAGGCAGTCCATCTCCTCAAGGGATTCCCCGCCCACGCGCATGGCCCGGACCTGCTCGAACCCGGCCTGCTCCAGCTCGTTGCGGACCTCCTCGAAAGTATAGGTGTCCCCGCTTTCTGTATTGACCAGCATATTCAGGGCAAAAATGGCCCCTGACTGGGGACGGGTCCTTGTCTCGTCCATGATGTGATCCCGGATAAGCAAGATTCCGCCCGGCTCAAGGGCCCTGTAGACTTTGCGGTAAAGCTCCAGGTTTTGCTGGGGCCCGTTCTGATGGATGATGGCGGACAAAAGGGCCATGTCACAGCCCGTAGGAAGCTCATCCTGGTAGAAGTCTCCAGGGAAAAGGGTGATCCGATCGCTCTCCGGCTCCTGGCTGATACATTCCTCAGTTACGGGGATTACCTGCGGCAGATCAAAAATGACCGCTTGCATGGAAGGATTGCGCCGCAAAAAGGCAAGGGAATACACGCCGGAGCCCCCGCCGATATCTAGCAGGCTGCTGCAAGAGGTTTCCCCGTAGAACTCGGCGATTTGCTGCGCCAGATCCCGGCCCACCACATGCATGGCCTCGACGAAGTCCCGTTGCTTGTCCCTGTCCATTTCGGTGACGGACTCGCGCTCTGTATTGACCCCTTGGATCACCGTGTCCGTCAACATGCTCCAATTGTCCCAGACATGGATCATGTGGCGAACCATGGGCAGCACGGTGCTGGAGTGATTCGCTGACAGATAGGCCCCCCGCTCGGTCAGCCGGTATCCCCCCCGATCCTTGTCCAAGTAGCCGCTCACAACCATACTGTCCAAAAGCCGTGCCGTGTTCCGCTCGTTGAGACCTTTGGCCTGACTGAGCTCCTTTGCTGTCTCCAGGCCATTATCCAGGCTGGTAAACACGTCCAGCTCGGCAGCGGTCAGAATGGCCCGGCTGATCATAAACCCCCTGACCTCGGAAAAAATGTCCTTCTTCTGCATAATATCCTTCTTGTTGCTACACCGTGTTTGGCCAACGTTCCATAGACGAGATCAAGTGAAAAAAATGATACTTAAGAAGCAACCCACAAATAGGCTCCAAGTATCCTCCAATTAAAATATTTGTAGCACACAATGCATAAAATTCAATCTTCTGTAAGAGGGGAGGAGAAAAGATTGTCCAGGATACGGTTTCTCCGTATGCGATGGGGGAAGGAGGGAGTCTTCTTATTGCGGGTGCTTTCACAAATGTGGGCAGAGAAGGATGAAGGTAGCTTCAAGCTAAAAGGTATCCTCCTACAGGGCAGAGGTGCTTTGCTTAAAGGCCTTGCCGCATAAAAGGGGCCAAGCTAGCGGGGGCCGGCGCTGTCCGACCCCCGCCACAGAGAGACAACCCGGACACAGAGCCTGTTGTGGTCATCGAATGACGAAGCGGCTTTCCAGATCCTCAAGCTTGTGCACGATTCCGCCGTATTCCAACTCGGATTGGGGCAGCATAGCGTTGCCGAAAAAGCCCTGCCTCCTAATGTCGCTTGCCTTGTCCGCAGCCCTCTGCCTGACCTGATCCCAGAAGGGATGGTCAAAGATGTCCACCGGCGAGGTCAGGCGTCCTTCATGCACGCAATAAGCGGCACAGGATACCATGGGCGGGCCGTCGAAATAGGAAACCGTGCTGTTAAGCCTGGCTGGCATCAAGGGGCCGCAGTGGCTGCCCCGCATAAAGCCGGCTACATTGGGCGCGATCTCATAGGGGGCCAGAGCCTCGCCGGTTGCGGGAAACTCGCCCTGCACCCGGGCCAGGAGAATGGGATCATCCTTGCCCACATACTTGCCCGCGATATTCTGCAGCCGAGTAGTGCTGACAGACACCGCCTGCTTCCCGGTAGACCTGTTGAAGATGCTCTCCACCACGAACCGTTCCGGATCCCGGAGAAGAGCGGCGATATCGTAGATCTCCTCCGGCGAATTCAGGTCGATGACCTTGTCCGATGCGGTATAGGAAACGTCCATAATGCGGAAAGTGAATCCTGTGGACATCTTGGGTGAGAGCATGAGGCCCGGACAGTACATGGGATCGGCGAAGCCTAGATACAGGGGAAGGTTATAGGCCCCTGGATCGGTCTTGTCCGCTGCAAAGAACAGGATGGGCTCGTTGGGCCGCTCCTCGATCTCCATCTCTGCCACTGCTGGCCCAAGACCGCGGACATTGCCGGAGAAGGAATCCTTAAGCAGATCCTGTCCCGCTCCGTAGAGGCCCTGATCCTTGGCCACCTCTGTCCCGGCCTGGAAGGCATTCCAGACCAAATGATGCACTTCTTCTCTGTTCACGCCCCCGTTGTGCGTGGTCAGCACGGCGATGTCATCACCGGTATAGCTAATATGATAGTCGATAAGCAGACCGTGGTGATGCTGATGGATATGCTCCCTTACGCTGTCCATTACCCGTTGGCTGGGCCTAACGTGACCGCCTACGCTCCCGATGTCCGCCTTGATCGCCGTCAGGGTCGTCTTCATTTTCCATGGCCTCCTTGTGTTTTAAGTGTATTACAGGAAAGAACCAATCCACATCGTGTCGCCGCTGGCCCCGGAATGCAGAGGATCCGGCACTGCTGCACGACTAAGATACAATCATTTCATTTTCTTGCTTCTTCTTTTACCAAAAGAAGAAGCGGAGCTAGTTTCCATCCGGAAAGAGGATTTTCCATCGGGCACTAGCTGGTTTTTCTCTACACGAGGCACAAAAAAGTCAAGATGATACCCTAAATATTCCCAGCAGTTACCTCCACAAAGGATCCGCTTTTTCCGCGTCCACGGATGGTAGGACAGGATTTTGCATTATACAAGATTTTTTGTGAGGATCATGAAAAATCAGGCACTCCTACGCGGTTTCTCCATACTATCCGCAGGAGTAGATATGTCCGAATCGTTCCCAACAAACGTTTCCCCATCGCGGGAAATGACCGCCGCCTTTTTCCGGGACAGCCAAATAGAGCTATGCCGCATACAGACTCCAAGCCCGGAGCCCGGAGAAGCCTTGCTGCGAACCAGGATGAGCGGAATCTGCCAGACGGATCACGAGCTATTGCACGGATATCAGGGCTTTTCCGGAGTGCCTGGACACGAGTTCGTCGCGGATGTAGTCGAGGCCCCGGGCCGCAGGGATCTGGAGGGCAGCAGGGTCGTGGCGGATATCAACTGCGGTTGTGGAGAGTGCCCATACTGCCTAGGCGGAATGGAAAACCACTGCCCATCCAGAAGGGTCATCGGGATCAGAGAGAAGCAGGGGGCCTTCGCCGACTTTCTGACCGCTCCGGCGGGCAATCTCCATCCCCTGCCCGAAGAGATGGACGACCGCAGGGCAATATTCGCCGAACCCTTGGCTGCTGCACTGCGCATAACCCAACAGACCCACATTACCGCAGGCATGCGCATAGCTGTCCTCGGCGACGGCAAAATGGGGCTTTTGACTGCCATGAGCCTCTTCCACGTGTGCCCAGAAGTATTGCTCATGGGCAGGCACGGGGATAAGCTTGATATATTCGAGCGGGTCGGGGGCAGGACCCTCCTGGTGGAGCCGGGGGAAGACCCGGCTTTACCCGGCAATAACCATCCAGGTTTTCAGCTGGTGGTAGAGGCCACGGGGAATCCGGAAGGGATCGAGCAGGCGACGCGCCTGTGCCAGCCCCAAGGGACGGTGGTGCTCAAGACCACTGCTGAGCGCCCCGCGTCCTTTCCCTTTTCCCGCCTCGCGGTACAGGAGCAGCGGATCCTCGGCTCACGCTGCGGGGATCTGGATCTGGCCCTGCACTATCTGCGTTACGGGTTGGTGGATCCCGAGCCCCTGATCGAGACTATACTGCCCTGGACCGAGCTTCCCTGGGCCATGGACAGGAGCGCCGCTCGAGGCAGCAAAAAGGTCCTGCTGGACCACATGGCCCGGGAGGAGAGAACAACTTCGCAGCAAGAGGAACATAGCGGGTAAATGCCTTCCCTTCCTCATTGACCAGCCTGGAGAAATCGTGTACAAAGCGCGCCATGACGCAGAATCAGGAAGCGAACAAGCATAGCCAGACGGAGCTTTACTGCCGGAAATGCGAAGCGCGCCTGGAGCTGACCCGGTCGTGACGGGCTATCCGCCTCAGCTGCAGGTCCTGCGGCGCAGAATACGATCTGGAACGCTACGTGCGGGAAATGGATGAAAGGTGGGAGCAGTCTGTGGGCAACATCCCTTGTGACCGCCTCTAACCCGAGAGTTTCCCCCGCCTCATTCCCCTGTTACGTTTCGGGGCATCCCCGCGGCAAAGCGGCCTGCTCCTTTCCCTAAAGGAAAGACCTTCCCTGTCGGTGGTCCTGGAAGGGCAGGGGCCGCATATTCCGGCACATAAGTTCCGTCCAGTGTAACTATTCACCACTTTTCTGGCCTCAGAGTAATCTTCAAGGGGGCCTTTTTGAATCAATTCTCCGGAGACTCTGTTCGATTTTCTTCGCTCGCCACGTGGGGGAAACCCGACCGTGAACAGGCTTCATATGGCTAAAAACTCATTGCTGAAGATACCCTCCCAAGCTTTGGAACAACAGCAACATCCGAGAGTCGGGTGGGGGCAGGGATGCCCCCGCGTGGCGAGCGTTAGAAAATCCAGAGTCGAAGGTGCGAGATGAAAAAAGGCCCCCTTGAAGATTATGGTTTCGCAAAGTGCTGAATAATTACCGTCCAGTAACCCTTTGATCCACTTGCTCCATTTTCAGGCCAAATCGGGAGCGAAACAAGTCTTTCCATGCCAGACATCGCCTCATTCATCCAACAGTTCGCCATCCTGGCCATTCCCGTACTTTCGGCCATAACCATGCACGAACTGGCTCACGGATATATCGCCTATCTCCTAGGGGACCCCACGGCCAAGAATGCCGGCAGGCTAACCCTGAACCCTATCAAACACCTGGACCCTATCGGTACCATCGCTCTGTTCCTGGTCAAAATTGGCTGGGCCAAACCGGTTCCCATCAACGCGGCCTATTTCGCCAATCCACGCCAGGGGCTCATCTTGGTCTCTGTTGCCGGCCCCGCTACCAACTTCCTGCTGGCTGTGGTCTTCGCCCTGATTTTTCATCTGCTCTCCGCGCTATTATATACCTCTGCCGCATCCGCCACTCTACCGGTACTCAAGCCGCTCATGTACATGTGCCAGGCGGGTGTGCTCATCAATATCGGCTTAGGGGTCTTCAATCTGCTGCCGGTGCCACCTTTGGACGGAAGCAACATCCTGGCGGGAATCCTGCCTCCGCATCTGGCCCAGGCCTTTCTCCAACACAGTACCTACGGATTCATCATCCTTATTGTCTTGTTGATAAGCGGTGGGGCTCAAAAGGTGATCATCCCCATCATCTACGGAATGGGCGGGTTCCTGGTCCCCCTGTAGCTCACAAATAGAAACGATCTATCCCTGAAAATCGCCTAGAAAGGATATGACGCCATGAAGGAAGGCTACCGAATCGTCTCCGGAATGCGGCCCACAGGCCCCCTGCACCTGGGCCACTATTTCGGCGTTCTGCAGAACTGGGCCCATCTGCAGGAAACTGCGGAGTGCTTTTTCTTTATCGCGGACTGGCACGCCCTAACTACGGACTACGCCGATCCGGGAGCCATATCCCGTTTCAGCTTCGAAGTCTTTTTGGACTGGCTCGCCGCCGGGCTCGATCCGGAGAAAAGCGTCTTCTTCCAGCAGTCCCGCATCCAGGAACATGCGGAACTGCAGCTTTTGCTCTCCATGATCACCCCCTTGGGCTGGCTGGAGCGCAATCCCACCTACAAGGAGATCAAGCAGGAACTGGAAGCCAAGGATTTGAACACTCTCGGCTTTCTGGGCTACCCTGTCCTGCAGGCCGCGGACATCATCATTTACCACGCCACCCGAGTGCCAGTGGGAGAGGACCAGATCCCCCATCTGGAGCTGTCCCGGGAGATCACCAGACGCTTCAACTATTTCTACGGGGAAACCTTCCCCGAGCCCAAGCCACTGCTCACCGAATCCGCCAAGCTCACCGGATTGGACGGGAGAAAGATGAGTAAAAGCTACGACAACGCCATCTTCCTGGGCGAGGATCCGGACAGCCTCCGGAGCAAGATCAAGACCATGCTCACGGACACCAATCGGATGCGGCTCAAGGACCCGGGGGATCCGGAAAAATGCAATCTCTTTCCCTACCTTAAGCTCCTCGATCCTCAGGAACCCTATGAGGAGATTGTAGACGGCTGCACAGGTGCGAGCAGGGGATGCATGGACTGCAAGAACCAGTTACTTGAAAGGATGGAAGCCTTTTTGGAGCCCATCTGGGCCAAAAGGCGCGAACTGCAAAACGATCCGGACACAGTGAAGGACATCATACACCAGGGGAACAATGCCGCCCGCTCCGTGGCCGGAGCCACCATGGAGCAGGTACGCTCCAGAATGAGCCTGCTCTAGCTAGTTACCGTCCGAGAACTCCTCTTTCCGGACGGGAACTAGCTAAAAAAAAGCCCGGCAGATCCTGCCGGGCTTTTTTAGCTTCCCCTTAGGAAGCCGTTACTTTGACTCCCTAAAACATGAAAATCGTAGCGGACTAACCCTTCACTTCGTGGATCTTATTATTTTCGTCCACAAGTACCACACGGGGGGTGTGTTCCCGCATTTCCTGATTCGTGAGCCAGGCATAACTGGCGATAATGATTCGCTCACCAACAGCGCCCTTAAGTGCGGCCGCTCCATTCAAAGCGATCTCTCCAGTATCTCCCTCGATGATGTAGGTGGTCAGCCTGTTGCCGTTGTCTAGGTTGTAGACATCCACCCGCTCGTTGGGCAAAAGACCGGAGGCTTGCAGAAGCGAGGGGCACACCGCCAGGCTCCCGTGATACTCCACATTGGTGCCCGTAAGGCGCGCCTGATGAATCTTGGCCTGCAGAAAACATCGCATAGCAGTGATCACTCTCCCTGAAGAAGGATATTGTCGATGAGCCTGGCCCTGCCCAGATAGACGGCCACAGCAAGCAGGGCATTGTTCCCGGCCTCGTCGACGGGATATATCTCACGGGAATCCACTATCTCAATATAATCTATTTGTCCAGAAGGAATTTGGCCTTGGTAAAAACGGCGCAAACGATCCTTGATCGCCGCTGCATCGGTCTCCCCGGCAGCGACCCATTCCCGGGCCCGCTCCAGCCCGGCGTAGATCCAGGCGGCCTGGCGGCGCTGTTCTGTGTCCAAGTAGGTGTTCCTAGAGCTGACGGCGAGCCCGTCCTCCTCCCGCACGATGGGGCGTCCCACCACCTCGACCGGCATATTCAGATCCCTGGCCATACGACTGATCACTGCCAGCTGCTGCCAGTCCTTGCGACCGAACACCGCGATATGGGGCAGAATGATGTTAAACAGCTTGCTCACCACGGTGCAAACGCCCTGGAAATGACCAGGCCGGCTCGCTCCGCAGAGATATTTGGAGAGCTCAGGGACCTGGAGCCAGGTGGCATGATTCCCGGGATACATCTGCTGCGCCTGGGGAGCAAACAAAACATCCACCCCCATTTCCCGGGCCAAGTCACAATCCCTGTCGAAGTCCCTGGGATAATCCTGGAAGTCCTCCCCGGGTCCGAACTGGGTGGGATTGACAAAGAGGCTGACCACGGTGCGGTCGCTGTTCTGCCTGGCCCAGCCAATAAGGCTCAAATGCCCCTCGTGGAAATAGCCCATGGTGGGGACCAGGGCCACGCGTTCCTCCCGGCAGCGCCAGTTAAGGCCTGTTTGCTGCATCTCCTCCGGATCCTCGATGATCTGCATAGGCCGTGACTCGTGAAGAGTGTTGTTGTCTCTCTTGGTTGTCAACCCCATCCATCCCTGTCTCCGGATTCCCGGTACAGCACCCGCTCCAGGCAAAGGCCCTTGGCCGGGGCGGTTGCCGGGGCTCGGCTTCTGTCCCCGGAATCCAGAATAGTCTCCATCTGTTCCGCCTCCAGACGGTGCCGACCCGCCTGCACCAGACAGCCCACCATGATTCGGGCCATCTGTTTGAGGAAGCCGTCCGCGGAAATGTACCACACAACTTCCTCCTCCCGGCTGCCGCGACAATGCCTGATGCTTTCCACGCTGCGGACCGTATTCGCCACCGGCGTGCCCGCGTTTTGCATGGCAGCGAAATCGCGGCGCCCCAGCAAGACCCGGGCCACGCGCTGCATTGCCTCAATGTCCAAGGGCCCGGTGGGCCAGACATAGGGCCTGCGCTGCGGTATAACGTATTCAGAGGCAGTCCACAGGGTGTAGCTATAGATCTTGCTTTTGGCACTGTATCTGGCGTGGAAGGAATCATCCTCCCAGTGGGCCGAAATAACGCAGACATCTGCGGGGAGGAGGGCATTGAATGCCCTGCGCCAGGGCACCCCGATCTTGTCCTGGGGGATGTCGCAGTGGGCGGTCTGGCCCAGGGCGTGGGCCCCGGAATCAGTGCGACCCGCACCGTGCACCCGGATCCGTTGCTTACAGACCTTGGCCAGGGCCGCCTCCAGGCTGCCCTGCACTGTCCGTTCCCGCGGCTGAATCTGCCAGCCCGCGAAATGGGTCCCGTCATAGGCTATCCGCAGCGCCAGACGCGACATTTATCTCCCGATCAACTTTTTTGACGCGTCACATGGGCAGAGACGCCGGATTCCCCTAAAACCAGACAAACCTTTACCCCGAGCAGCGGTTCTCGGCAAGGCTAATGATTTTCTCCTGCTCCTGCGGATTGACATCTCTGCGCGAGTCCTGCGATATTTTTCTATAGGCCCTCCGGTATCCGCTTCGAGCGCGGATCCCGGAACTTATAGGGACCTTCAGGATACGGTATCCGGAACATCCTGACAACCCGCAACTTATCCCGCAAATACCACACAGGAAGCCTTTATGAGCGAACGTAACATCTACCTGGAGACCGTGCCCATTGCCGAGGCGCTGTCCAGAGTGACCTCCCGTTTGGACAAAAACGCCCTGCTGCAGAAGGAACTGGTCCCCACCGACCAGGCGGGGGGCCGCATCACCGCCAAGCCCATCTTCGCCCGCTATTCCTCCCCCACCTATCACAGCGCGGCCATGGATGGCATAGCCCTTGCTGCGGAGGCCACTTTCGGGGCCAGGGAGGGACGTCCCGTTACTCTTCGCCGCGATAAGGACTACATCCCTATCAACACAGGCGAGCCCCTGCCCCGGGGATGCGATGCGGTGGTTATGATCGAGCACGTGGAGCAGGTGGACCAGGAAAGCGTGCAACTGGAGCAGCCCGCATTCCCCTGGCAGCATGTGCGGCGCATCGGGGAAGACATTGTAGCCACGGAGCTGATCCTGCCCCAGAATCACCGCCTGACCTCCTACGACCTGGGGGCGCTGCTGAGCGGCGGGATCTACGAGGTGCCCGTGCGGCAGCAGCCACATGTCCACGTTATTCCCACCGGGGATGAGATCCTGGACTATACCCGCCGACCGGAACCGGAACCGGGCCAGGTCATCGAGAGCAACTCGCAGGTGCTCGCCTCCCTGGCCCGCTCCTGGGGCTGCACCACCTCCAGGGTGCCCCCTGTTCCGGATGACGAGGAGAAACTGGCCCGCGCCCTGCAGGAGGCCCTGGACTCCGAAGCCCATATAGTGGTTGTCGGGGCCGGATCCTCAGCCGGAAGCCGCGACTTCACCCGCAGGATCATGGAACGCTACGGGACTGTAGTGGTGCACGGCATCAAGGCCATGCCGGGCAAGCCCACGCTTCTGGCCATCGCGGGAAGCAAGTTGCTCGTCGGCGCCCCGGGATATCCGGTCAGCGCAGTGATCTGCTTCGAACAGATCCTGCGGCCCCTGGTGGAATGGATGACCCGTAGCCCCGAACACCGCGGCCCGGAAGCAGAGGTCACCCTGACCCGGAAAGTTCCCTCCAAGCTGGGCCAGGAGGAATTCCTCCGCCTCAGCGTGGGCCGAGTAGGAGAGGGGCTAGTGGGAACCCCGCTACCGCGGGGGGCCGGTCTCATCACCTCCCTGACCAGGGCCCAGGGTATGGCCAGAATCCCTGCGGAATCGGAGGGAAAACAGGCTGGGGAAGTCCTGCGTACGGAACTCTTGGTCACGCGGCAGGAGGTGGATCAAGTCCTGGTTTGCGTGGGCAGCCACGACAACATCCTGGATCTGTTGGCCAACGAGCTCATGGGCCTGGAATACCCCCTGACTCTTAGCTCAGCCAACGTGGGAAGCATGGGGGGACTGCAGTCCATACAGGACGGCTCGGCCCATTTGGCGGGAGCCCACCTCTACGATCCGGAAAGCGGGGACTACAACTTCCCCTTTATAGAACAAGTCATCCGGGACGTACCTGTCAGGGTGATCAATCTGGCGGTCCGTCATCAGGGGCTGCTCGTGGCTAAGGGAAATCCGCGGGGCATCCAAGGGATACAGGACCTGACCCGGGAGGACATTCACTTCATCAACAGGCAGCGGGGTGCCGGGACCCGGATCCTCTTCGACGACGCCCTGCAGCGGACGGGAATATCCCCTAAGCAGATCCAGGGCTATGAGCAGGAGGAGTTCACCCACATGGCCGTAGCCGTCAACGTCAAAAGCGGTGTCGCTGACTGCGGCATGGGGATTTACGCTGCCGCCAAGGCCCTGGATCTGGATTTTGTCCCCTTTGCCAGGGAGCGCTACGACCTGATCCTGCCCCGCGCCTTCGAGGAGGAGGCCAGGATGCGCACCCTTCTCGATCTCGTCCGGGACCGGGCTTTCCAGGATAAAGTGCGGAACCTGGGCGGATACGAAACGGAATGGACGGGCAGGGTGATGCAACCCGGAGACGGCCTGCCCCCTGTCCAGGATTAGTAACCTCCAAGGAATGGCCGGGGTTAACAGGGCAGTTGACCTAAGTAATGCCCACAGCGGCAAGCCGGACCAGGAAAAAGAAGGCCCAGGTAGCCCTTCCTCTTCCGGAAGGCTTATCAATAACCCAGGACAATACCCCGCTTGACTCCGCCGACTACCCGGTTCCGCCCTTGTTTCTTGGCGGTGTAGAGAAAATCGTCCACTCGATCGAGCAGTAGCTTTAAATCGTCATCTTCCCGGAAAGAGGTAACCCCGAAGCTGCAGGTAATCGCCTCGTCCACGGAAAACCGGGTGGTTTCGATTTCCCGCCTCATACGCTCCGCAAAGCGAACAGCCTCCTCGTATTCGGTCCGGCGCAGGAGAAACTGGAACTCCTCCCCGCCCACGCGGGCCAACGCGTCTGTGTCGCGGACAATTCCCCGCATCGCGGCGGAGATTTCCTTGAGCACCGTATCCCCCACCAGATGGCCGTAGCGATCATTGATTTGTTTAAAGAAATCGATATCCACCATGACCAAGGAAAAGGAAGTGGAATAGCGCTGGCTCAGCCTGATCTCCTCTTCCAGAAGCTGCTCGAACTTCATTCGGTTGGCTATTCCGGTCAGGGGATCCGTCTCCGTCAGCTGCAGCAGTTTCTCCTCCGCTTCCTTCTTTTCCCGGATATCCTTGTATTGCCCGTAAATCAGGCGCTCTCCCGTAGAGATGGTGAGAGGCACACCGTAGACGGCAACGGGAACAGCTTGCCCGTCCTTCCTGTAGCGCACCGTCTCGGAATAGACCCGATATCCTCGTAAGACCTTGTCCGTAAGCTCCCTGCCTTCGATGAGCTTGTCCTCCCCTCCCACCAGGGCGTCCAGTTCCCGCCCCAGGACCTCATCCTCCTTAAAGAGGAAATGGGTACAAAACTCCTTGTTCACTCGGAGCACGGTGCCGCTGGCATCAACGAGCACGATACCGTCCGGGGCGTTCTCAAATAGCTGCTCGAAATAGCCCTTTTCCCATTCCGCCTGCTCTTCCCGCTCCCTGCGCTTCTGCAACATCTGATTCGCCTTCTCCGCCACGGAAGAAAACTCCCGGAAGGGAAACGCGTCCTCTCCGAGCAAGCACTCCGGATCGGAGGCCGCGGCCTCGCACTCCTTCCTCAGGGTCCACAGACCCTGATCAACCCTACCAGCCATGCGCCGGAACAGATAAAACAGAACCGCTCCCAGGGACAGCAGCCCCAGGAATACAGTCAGAGCAGCCCTTAAGGGCAATCCCTTTCCACCCAGGATACCTCCCTGATAAGACTCCCTGACGGCATGTGTTGCCGCAACAAAACGCCACTGCCACGGCTCGTATGTATCGAGGAAAACAGACTCGAACCCGGACTCCTGCTCTTTTATATCCCGGGAGCTGAAACTGGAGACGAATCCGCCGCTCGGTTGCTCTACAGCTTGCAACGTCTTTTTGATCCGCAGCATAGTCGCATCTACAGGGGTGGCCCCTTCGCCCGCATCTTTTTCCCCTGGGACCGGTTCGGTGGAATACATCTTCCCTCGGGCGTCGATGAGACAAAGGGTTAAAAAGCTACTGGCCTCCCCTCCCCTAAATAGATGCAAAACTTTTTCCCGGACCGCATCCCGCAGCGCCCTCTGAGGAACAAAACCAACAGCTACCCAGCCGCTCGCTCCGATCTGTTGTCCGCTTACCAGACCCCCCACATCTTCAGACTGGGGGACCTTTCGCAATGCCTTGGAGAGTAGCTTTCCCTGAACCGGCGTCTGGAAAGGAAATTGCTCCTCCCGCTGTTGGGCTGGAGAGCGGGCCTTCCGGCCGGACGGATAGGGCAAGGGAACCACTCTCCCGGCAGAATCAATCAAAAACATATACATCCGCTCGACCACAGACGTGCCCAAGGCATCCTGCCCTTGCTTTCCCATCCATTTCTCTGCCGCCGGAAGGGAAAATTCCCCCTTGGCGTACGACGCGGCGTGTCGGTCCAACCCGTCCCCAACACGGCTTACTTCCAGATTCATCCCGGCCTGCACACTGTAACGAATGTTTCGACGCGTGAACTTCGTTATCCGGATGGCCTCGCGCACTTTGTTGCGAACCAACTCCTTGTTCCGCTTCAAATGGACGGGCTGCTCCGCTTCGCTCCTCCTCTCCGAACCCGTCGGTCTGACCTGGAAAAGGAACAAAACAGTGAAAAGAACGATGGCGAGCATCGCCAGCAAAAAAGTGCGCTGAAAAAACGTGGATAGGGAGATCTTTTCCTTCATGATCCATGACCTAGGGTAGACAGAACAGACAACGGTCTCCGTTGCCCAGGCCCAACAGCTCTGCGCAGGATTCTCTGTCCGTCGCGAGCTCCAGATACCCCTGGCTGCCGGGCAAAAGACCGGGCCTGCCGGCGGGAATGTCGCAATAGGCCGCGACTGCGGGAACGAATACGGACTCCGGCTCCATCATCTTGGCTCCTCCGGACTCTAACAACTCCTTCTCCCGGGAATCCTCTGGAATATTCAGGACGCAGTTTCCGAAGCGGTCCACGTGGAGGACATGGACCACAAGATAATCCCCTTCGAATTCGGCCTCCCCGTATTGCAACCGTACCATATCCCTAACAGAGAGTCTTGTCCCCAACCCATCCGGGTTCCGGCACGTGACCAGATCCGCGGCCAAAGGAGCGAACACGTCCCTGCCATGGAAGGTGGCGCTGCGCCAGGGGTAGCGCTCCGTAGAAAGACGCCACAGGCCGTCCAGGCGGGCATGGCGGAACATGAGCTCCAGCAGGCCGTTATCCGGGGCAAGGACATACCCCTCTCCGGAACGCAGCAAAACAATATCCCTGGAGCCGCCCACTCCGGGATCCACAACAGCCACGACCACGCATCCTTCCGGGAGGTAGGGCCAGCTCGCCCGCAAAAAAAAGGCACCTTGCAGGATATTGTGGGGATCCACTCGGTGAGACAGATCAATGAGTTGACAAGAGGGACAGCGTCGTAGCAGAACAGAGGCAAGTTGGCCCCTGTAGGGATCCCTTTCCCCGAAATCGGTCAAAAGGCCGAAGATCGCGACCATAGCCTATGCAAATCCTCACCATGTTCCTCGTTTTCGTGGCCGGGATGCTCGCCCCCTCCCAGGCGGGGATCAACTCCACGCTGAGCCGTTATGTGGGCAGCAATTTCCTAGCCGCCCTGGTCTCCTTTTCCGTGGGGACCCTGGCCCTTGCGGTGTATGTCCTGCTTTCCAGGCTTCACATGCCCCTGCTCAAGGCCCTGTCCCAGGGCCCCTGGTGGATGTGGCTGGGGGGGCTGTGCGGGGCTTTCCTGGTCACAGTGACCATCCTCGCCGCGCCCCGCCTGGGGGCGACCACCATGATCGGCTTCCTCCTGGCCGGGCAGATGATCGCCTCTCTTATCCTGGATCATTTCGGCCTTCTGGGCTACCCCGAGCACGCCATCAATCTCTGGCGCGTCCTGGGAGTGGTGTTTCTGGCCAGCGGGGTCATGCTCATCAGGGCCTTTTAATCCGCCCGTTCACC
>JAIPEP010000160.1 GCA_021737085.1 Desulfohalobiaceae bacterium
ATGGGAGAAAGCTCCTGTTATTTCCGGGTCGTTCGTGTCCAAGCCTGCTTTTAGTGATCAGTCTCGGACAGGGCATTAAGAGATTGAATTTTTGATCTCCTCTCTGTGCCCCTCTGTGCTCTCTGTGGTGAAGTTTTTTTACCACAGAGGACACAGAGGGGCACAGAGGATGGAAAAAGTGGGGACGGCTACATAATTGTATCTTTGTCAATGAGTCAGGATATTGATTCAAATGCGACGGCTCTCGGTGGGCTTGCACTTTCAGGGCCTGGCGGTTAGATTCAGGGAAGGGTTTCCCCGCGCGGGGAAACCGCTTTACGGGCCGCCGTTCAAAACCCTTATTTATAGGCGGCAGCCCGGGTTATGTCAATTTGAGTGCCCAGGGGAGGAGAGGATGAGCATCAATCAAGAATTGCTGGAAATATTGGCCTGTCCCCGCTGCAAGGGGGATCTGGAGCTCACTCCGCAGGAGGACGGCCTGATCTGCAGGCCCTGCGAGCTGGTTTATCCCATCCAGGAAGAAATCCCGATCATGCTGGAGGAGGAGGCGATTAACCTCGAGGATTGGCCCGGATAATCCCTCCCGTGCCCCTGTTCGTTCCTGGGCCGCGTCCGATTTCCCCGCCACAGCTGGACCCTTGTGCCGGACAGCCCTGCATGGCTCGCTCGTGCCCCGTATCCTCTGTGCCCCCTGCCTCGTTTCCCGTTCCGGGACCATGGAACTCCTCCCCCTTTCTTCAGCCGGGCAAGAGCAACCGTGCCCAGCCGGAGAAGAACCGGAAAGGTCTTGACAGGCTGGAATGGGTGCTTAAAGAAATGGCAAAACCGGGACGAGAACCACAAGCCAGAGGAGGGAGAAAATATGGTCTTGGATTTCAGAACCCTGTATCAGGATCTTCCGCGCAATATGGAACAGTTCCTGGACGAGATGTGGCATCCGCTGCATCTGAGCCAGAGGAGGCAGGCCTATCCCCCGGTGAACATCGTGGAGAACGAGGGGGACATTACCATCTATGCCATTGTTCCCGGAGTGGAGCAGGAGGACATCGACCTGAGCTTTTCCGAGAACAGTCTGGTCATCAAGGGAGAGCGCAAGCCGGAACAGGGACGCTATTTCCGGCAGGAGCGCCCCTCCGGCCCCTTCCAGCGGATCATCAACTTCAATATCCGCGTGGATCAGAACCAGACCAAGGCGAAACTCAAGGACGGCCTGCTCACCATTGTCCTGCCCAAGGTGGAAGAGTCCAGGCGACAGCAGATCAAGGTCGAAAAGGAATAAGGAGGAGGGATATGAGCGCGATGCGAGAGACCCAGGAAAGATCCCTGCCCAGGGTGCATCCCGCCGCGGATATCGTGCAGCGGGATGATTCCTACTATATCGTTCTGGACATGCCCGGCGTGCGCAAGGATGATCTCGACGTCTCCGTGGACAAGGACGTCTTGACCGTGGCAGCGGAGACGAAATATCCGGATATACAAAACCGGAAGCAGTGGGAGAACGAGTTCGGCAATGTCTACTTCGTGCGCAAGTTCACCCTTTCCGATGCCGTGGACCGGGACGGGATCAAGGCCGGCATGAAGAACGGGGTGGTCACCCTGCATTTGCCCCGGGCGGAACGGGTGCAGCCCAAGAAGATCGAGATCGAGAGCGGATAAGCATACTTTGAGTCGCTCTGAAGAGAGGTTCAGGGCCGGATGGGGAGCCATCCGGCCCTTTCTTTGCATCGTGCGGCGAATGGGCGAACAGCGGAGGATCCATGCGGCACAGTGACACGGAGCAAACAACCGACGGGCGGCTTCGGGGCGTGGATACCCACGCCCATCTGAATATGTCCCCGCTCAAAGAGGATATCGAGGGGGCCGTGGCCAGGGCTGGGAAGGCGGGCCTGGACTTTATGGGCAACGTTTTCCTCTCTCCGCGGCAGTACCGACGTGACAGCCCGGCTTTCGAGCGTCTCCCCCAAGTGTTCTTCATTCTGGGGATTCATCCCCACGGAGCGGATGCGGAAGACGAGGGGTCCATAGCCGAGCTTCGCGACACCCTGCAAAGCGATTCCCGGATTCGGGCGCTGGGGGAGATCGGCCTGGACTTCAACAGGGAACGGAGCTCCAGGCAGGGGCAGCGGGAACGATTCCGGCAGCAGCTGGAACTGGCCCGGGAATTGGATAGGCCAGTTGTGATCCACTCCAGGGACGCCGAGGAGGAGACCATGGACACCCTCCTGGAGCTGGGCTTCCGGGACCGGCCACTGCTCTGGCACTGCTTCGGCCTGGATGCGGAATTCGCCTCCAGGGTGCTCGCCTGCGGCTGGACCATCTCCGTTCCGGGAATGCTCACCTTCAAGAAGGCGGATGCCCTGCGCCGCGCAGTGAGCACCATCCCCTTGGATCGCTTGGTCCTGGAGACGGATTGCCCCTTCCTGGCCCCGGAGCCCTATCGGGGCAAGACCAACGAGCCGAGTCTTCTGCCCTTGATCGCAAGAGAGGCGGCGCGGCTGCACGGCCTGGAGACTGAGGCGGTTCTGCGGGCAACAGGGGAAACCGCTCGGCGTTTCTTCAGACTGGACGGGTAGATGGAATTCGGGATACAGGAGACGGGAACCGGCAAGCGGATGGGGCCGCGGAGTATTTTCGTGTCCTTGAGACCCAGATACCTCTTTCTTTAACCTGTAGCCCAAATCCTGAAATCCGCATCCGAATCTTGACCCTTGGAGCGCCATGCCTGTTTATTGGCTTCCCCAGAACCCCGTATTTCCCGACCCCCGGGAAAGCGGGGCGGAGGATCTCGTCGCCGTGGGGGGCGATCTCGGCTCCAGGCGGCTGGTGCAGGCCTATCGCCAGGGCATATTCCCCTGGTACGAGCGGGGCAGCCCCATCCTGTGGTGGTCTCCCGATCCCCGGCTCGTCCTGGAGCCGGATCGGCTGCACGTACCGCGCAGGCTCGAGCGCCTGCTGCGCCGGGGCAGCTATACCCTGAGCCTGGATCTGGATTTTAAGGGAGTGATCACCTCCTGCGCCTCGGTCCATCTCCGGCGCGCCCAGGGAACCTGGATCCTGCCGGAGATGATCGCGGCCTACTGCCGGCTCCACGAGCAGGGATGCGCCCATTCTCTGGAGGTTTGGCGCGGCGAGAATCTTGCGGGCGGGATCTACGGTGTGGCCCTGGGAAGGGCCTTTTTCGGCGAGTCCATGTTCCATCGCGAGACCAACGCCTCCAAGGTGGCCCTGGTCTCGCTGGTGCGGCTGCTGGGACGCCACGGGTTCCATTTCATGGACTGTCAGCAGACCACCCGGCATCTTCTCCAGTTCGGCGCCCGCGAGGTGAGGCGCGATACCTTCCTGGCCATGCTGGACCGGGCCCTGGCGGACCCGCGCGGTGAGCCCGATCTGCGGCCGGGATACCTTGACTCGGAGGTCGGAGGTCGGAGATCGGAAGTCGGAGATCGGAGGTCGGACCAAGAATAAACCCAGATCCCGGAACCCAGAACGGGGAACGAGGATCGGACTCCCTGATCGACCGACACACTGACGCACCGATTCACCGCCATCCCCTGTCACCTCATCCCTAACGCCGAACCGTGAACGGGGAACCGTGAACCGGGAACCCAGAACGGGGAACGCCGAACGGTGAACGGGGGACCTAGATATGGTAGAGCTCATCTCCGGTGAGAACGGTGACCCCGTTTTCCCGCAGGGTCTCGATGGCCTGGTCCGTGCGGTCGAAACGGAAGATGAGGACCGCGTTCTTGCCGCTTTGCTGCACAAAGGCGTACATATACTCCACATTGATCCCGTTGCCGCTCAGGATGTTCAGGATGGTGTGCAGGCCGCCGGGGGAATCCTGGACCTCCACGGGGACGACGGTGGTGCGGCCCACGGTGAATCCCTTGTCCTTGAGCGCGGTCTTGGCTTTCTCGTTGTCCGAGACGATAAGCCTGAGGATGCCGAAGTCCGACGTGTCCGCCAGGGACAGGGCCCGAATGTTGATGCCCGCGTTCGCCAGGGTCTGGGTCACCTCGGACAGCCGTCCCGTCCTGTTCTCCAGGAAAATCGAGATCTGTTCCACTTTCATGCTCTGCCTCCTGATCTTATGGTGAGGCGGGCCTTTCGCCCGTAATGCCTTTCCTGGGGCACATAGAAATCACAAAGTGGCAATAGAATTGCCTGATTGGCTAGACGCCCCTGTAGTCCACGATCCGCTGCGCCTTCCCTTCGGAGCGGGATATGGTCTGGGGCTCGACGAGCTTGATCTGCGCGGTCACCCCGAGGAATTCCTTGATGCTCTTGGCGAGCTTCTGCTCCAGCCGCTGCAGGTGCTTGATCTCGTCGGAGAAGACGTGCTCGTCCACTTCTACCTGGATCTCCAGGGTGTCCATGGACTCCTCCCGCCTGAGGATGAGCTGGTAGTGGGGACCCACGCCCTCGGTCTCCAGGAGCATGCTCTCGATCTGCGAGGGGAAGACGTTGACCCCGCGGATGATGAGCATGTCGTCCGTGCGGCCCAGGACCTTGTCCATGCGCATGTGCGTGCGGCCGCAGCGGCAGGGGGTGGGGGTCAGCCTGGTCAGGTCCTTGGTCCGGTAGCGAACCAGGGGCAGGGCCTCCTTGGTCAGGGTGGTGATGACCAGCTCCCCTTTCTCCCCCGGAGGCAGAGGCTCCTTGGTCTCGGGATCGATGATCTCGGGCAGGAAATGGTCCTCCCAGATGTGCAGGCCCTGCTGGGCGGTGTCGCACTCCATGGCCACTCCGGGCCCCATGATCTCGGAGAGGCCGTAGATGTCCAGCGCGGTGAGGCCCAGCTTGGACTCGATATCCGCCCGCATCTCGTCAGTCCAGGGCTCGGCACCGAATATTCCGCAGTGAAGGGACAGATCCCGGAAGTTGATCCCGGAGCTCTGGGCCACATCAAAGAGGTGCAGGGCAAAGGAAGGGGTGCAGCAAAGCACCGAGGGCCCGAAGTCGTTCAGGAGCATGACCTGGCGCTTGGTGCCGCCTCCGGATACAGGGAGGATGGTGGCCCCCATCTGTTCCGCTCCGTAGTGGACTCCCAGGCCTCCGGTGAACAACCCGTATCCGTATGCGTTGTGGATGGTGTCCCGCCTGCTGGCCCCGGCGGCCATGAAGGAGCGGGCCATGAGCTCGGCCCAGGTTCGGATGTCCCGCCTGGTGTACCCCACAACCGTGGCCTTGCCTGTGGTTCCGGAGGAGGCGTGGATCCGGACCACGTTCTCCTTGGGTACGGCGAACATGCCGAAGGGGTAGTTATTGCGTAAGTCCTGTTTTTCAGTTAGGGGCAGATACTTGATATCGGACAGGCTGCGAATGTGCTCCGGACGCAGGCCCAATTCGTCGAATCTGCCCCGGTAGAAGGGGACGTTGTGGTAGGCCCGCTCGAGCATGCTCTGGAGACGATTCAACTGGAGCTTTTCCAGGTCCTCCCTGGGCAGCGTCTCCTGTTCCACGTCGTAGATCATGGGGCGCTCCTTTTGGGGTCTTAAGGATTGATCTCCGTATTCCACCGTGTCA
>JAIPEP010000161.1 GCA_021737085.1 Desulfohalobiaceae bacterium
CAGGAGGAGATTATGCTGTCCGTGCACAGGCTGTCCCCTCAGGATATCTTTGATGATCTGCAATGGATGCGTAAGGAGCATCACAGGGAATATCTGGCCATGTATTCCAGCTGGTTCGGGGGAATACTCCGCGATCCCCCTTTCATGCTCCTGCCCATGGACGATCATTTGGTCCACCGTGGAGACGGGGTCTTCGAGGCCATGAAGTTAGTTCCAGGAGGCATCTATCTCCTGAAACGGCATCTGGATCGGCTGGAGAGGTCCGCGGACATGATATCCCTGCCCTGGCCGGTTAACAGGGAGGAGCTTAAAAATATCATCCTGGAAACAGCCCGGGCTGCGGAGACCGAGTGGGGGTGTATGCGGCTGTTCATTTCCCGGGGTCCAGGGGATTTTTCCCCAAGTCCCGCCGGATCCATTGGATCTCAGCTCTATATAGTGGTCACTACCCTGTCCTCGCCGAGCAGGACCGCCATGGAGCAGGGCTGCAGCCTGGGCACAAGCAACCTGCCCGTAAAGCCCGCTCCTTTTGCCAAAGTGAAGAGCTGTAGCTATCTTGCCAGTGTGCTCATGGCGCAGGAGGCCCTGGACCGGGGAGTGGATTTCACCATTTCCCGGGAAGAGGAGGGACGCCTGGGCGAAGGGGCAACGGATAGCTTCGGGATTATCACCCAGCAGGACGAGTTTGTGGTGCCTTCCTCTCCACACCTTCTTGACGGCACTAGGGTGGCCCGGGTCATGGAGCTGGCCCGAGGGCTGGTGGCGGACGGCGGGCTCAGGGCGGTCGAGAAAAGACCTCTCTATGCAGAGGATTTCCTGGCTGCCAAGGAAATACTTGTGTTTGCCACTACTTTTGACCTTCTCCCTGTGGTGGAGTTCGATGGCCAGAGGATCGGAGAGGGCAGGCCAGGCCCGTGGGGCAGGTGTTTACTTGAGCTTCTGCAAAGGGACATGGAGCCAGGCAGCGAGTCCCTGACTCCGCTGCATCAGAGATGAGCGGTAAAGAAGCTGCTGCTTAGTAGGACTAGCCGCCCTGCAGCCCAAGGAGCTCGTGGGATTCGTTCAGACGCCTATCTCGCCGATCCCGAAGGCAACATCGTGGAGCTGCAGTCGGCGCGCTAAGGCGGCGTTTGTGCGGCACACCGGAGCTTGCCTCCGGCAAGGGCAGCGTATGCCGCACAGAGTGGTGTCATGGCGGCGCCTCTTCCAGGGCCTGGAAGCGCCGCATGAACTTGCGGTCGATGCGGTCCTTGAGGCGGAAGGCCCATCTGCCGCGAAGCACTAGGCCCCCCCGCCACAGGATCCCCTTGTCGTCCCCGGTGTTGAAGATGAGCATGTATTTGTCCTGGGGCCGGAAGGCCTGCAGATCATCTCCACGGACCATGGCCAGGAGATTGTGCAATAATACCGGATTCTGCCGCACTGCGTGCACGCCCACCTTGTCCAGGGGGCGTGGCTGATAGGCGATGCAATCACCCCCGCCCATTATCTCCGGGAAGTCCACGCTACGTAGGTGCTCGTCCACCAGGAGGCCGCCGTGGGAGCCAGTGGACAGCCCGGAGTCTGCAAAAAGCGAGGGCGGCCGGACTCCCAGGGCGAGCAGAGTGAGATCCGGTTCCCATTGGCTCCCGTTCCCCAGGATGACTCGTCCCGTGTCCACCTGGCGCGCATAGTCCCCTTCGACCAGGTCCACCTGGAGCTCATACAGGACTTTCCGGGACTTCCTTCGCAACTTCTCCGGGAACCGGCTCAGGAAACGCTTGCCCGCGAACAGGGTGATTCGCGAGGGATGCCCTGTCGATCGCCGGACCAGACGCCGCGCGTTCGCCGCGATCTCCAGGGCGGCCGGACCTCCGCCCACTATCGCCAGGTGGCAGTGCTTGTGCGCAACCAGGCTCTCTATCCGGTCCCGGACTGACATGAGCTCCGCAATGGGCTTGACCGGATAGACGTCCCGCGCTGTCGGGCTGGCGATCCCGCCGGGTACGGTGCTTCCCACGTTGCAGGAGAGGAGATCGTATTCCAGTGTTTCCCCGGATTGGAGCCGAATCGTCCTTTCGCGCGAGTCTATCCTTATGGCAGCGTCCCGCAGAAAGCGGCCGCCCTGGTTCTCCACGATACGCCGGGTGGCAAAGCGGATTTGCCACGGTTCATACATGCGGCTCAAAAGCCCAGGACCCATTCCGGAGTAATAGTGCTCCTCCCGTGGCTGGACCAGGGTGACGCGGCAGCCCAGATGCCGGAACCGCCACAGGTTGGCGAGTGTGACCAGATGGGCGTGTCCGCCACCCAAAAGAACGATATGTTTCACCTCGGTGATCTCCCTTGCTTGGCCGCTCTTAGGCCTCGTCCCCCGCGATCTCCTCCATGAACTGGCCCAGACGGCGGAGGTGCTCTTTTTCCTCGTCGGAAAGGCGCAGGAAGAAGGGGGTGATCTCCTTGTCCTGAAAGCGGTCCGCAGCCCGGCGGTAGAGGTCCAGGGCCTGGGCCTCGATGGTCATGGCCATATCCAGGATGTCCGGGCGTGAATCCATATCCAGCTGGAAGTGGTGGAAATATTCCTCCGTGGTCATTCCCCCCTCCATGAACCCCGCCACCGCTTGGTTCTCGAATTCATCCCTGTCGAGGGGAGAGCTAGCAGAGCTACTGTATTCCTCGAAGATCCGGTCCTTGTGCTTGTCCTCGATTTCGGCGAGGAGCTCGAAGAGCTCTTTGGCTTTTTCCTCCCCCGCCCTCTCCGCCATGAGGCCATAGAAATCCTGCAGGCCCTGCTCCAGGGAATAGGCGATAACCAGGATATCCTCCAGGGTCTCCTCTCCGCTGAAGACGTGCATGCCTGTTTCCTCGGAGCCGACTGCGGCACGACCCTGCCAGGCCTTGAACCCTCCCTTGAGGTTGTAGGCCCGCCCAAAGCCGTGATCTGCTAGTGTTTGCGCCGCAACGCGGCTCCTGCCACCGGAGGCACAATACACTATGTGCGGCTTGTCGGCGTCCAGCTCGGAGAGGCGCTTTTCCAGCTCCGGAAGGGGGATGAGCTTGGCCCCCGGGAGGTGGCCCTGTTCGTACTCCCGGGGCTGCCGCACATCCAGGATTTCCAGCTCTCCAGAGCCGGATTGCTCCATCATTTTTGCTGCCTGCTCCGTGTCAATGGTTTGTGCAGGCAAAAACAGCTGTTTCCAGCGCATGGGGGTTCTCCATAGAACTTTTTGGAGGGAAGACGTTTTGAATCAACCAAGTTCTTCGAAACAATGATGGTGTGAGCCTCATAATTTTGCCATTAGCCGAATGGACCTTTGGCTATATCTTCCGTAGCCAGTCCCCGATCTCCGCCTCCTGAAACTGTTCCTGTTTCAGGGTGAGATCCAGGTTGAGCACCAGCCCGGCGTGTTTGCCCGTTTCCTCCTCCGCTCGCAGCTCCCTGTGCCGCTCGCGGGCCTCTTGCAGGCGCTTCAGGCTTGTTCGCAGGGCTGTGGCCGGATCGCTGCTCCGGGAGTAATCCCCCCCAGAGAAGTCCGGCTCAGCGCCGTTTTCCACCACATCCTCGGCAAAGTGGGCCAGGTGCCGCATTTTTTCCATGGCCTGGTCCATGAGCCCCCAGCCCAGAGAACTGCCGCCGGGAAGAATCCAGCTGTGGCGGATGTGTTCCAGCATCTCCGTGTACTTGGCCGCGACCTCCCGCTGAAGGGTGTCCAAAAATTCGCGGGGCAGATCCGCCTCCGCTTCCGGCAGGGAGTCCGCCTCGGTGGTGTCGAGGCGGTCCAGCATCCTCTGGAACGCCTTGGCGTGGAAGTCGGATTCCCAGGCTTCGCGCTCGAGAACGCGCTTGATGTGGGGGTCCTCGACTTTTTCCGCCTCGGAATTGTAGTGGGGAACGAGGTTTTGTTCATAGGTCACGTAGGACTGGAGAATTCGTCCCCGACTGGAAGGGTCATAGGGATATTCCGCCGGAGAGAGCTCCGGCTCTCCGTCGAGACGTCCGAGGATGGCACCCAGCCAGTGCATGTGCCACATCTCCTCCCTGGCCCGAGTGAGGAGCTTGGCTCCCATGGGCGTGTCCTCCCCCTCGGTGTAGCTGTGGATTAGATAGCGCAGAACGGCCGCGTGCTCCTCCCGCAAGTCCCTGTTCAGCATATCGATCAGTTCATTGGTGCGCATAGCCACTCCTTTTTTCCTTATGCGTTGCCGCGTTACACAAATTTATCATATTCTCCATTCTACTTTTTATGGTGGGCTTTGTGAAGCTAATAGCTGAAAATTCAACCTTTTTTCGCGCGGGATCCCTGCCGGGGTCCGTTTGTATAGGGCGAGATTGGGGAGGCTATTCTTGAAAAGGGGCGAATCGGGGCTTTTCAGCCCGGGTTACATCTTATAAACTTATGCTGCACGGTGAAGGTGCCATCCGGCAATAAGGCGTTTTTGCCGTTGCAGAGTATAGATCTTTTTTTACGGTGTGCGGGAGGAGGAGATGTGGGGTTTAACGACAAGCTTCAGATACGGCACAAAGCAAGTTCGTGCTTATTTGTTACGACCGAGCGGTCGACCCTCAATCATTCGAAAGGAGAATGGGCATATGACGCCGGAAGAGATGGAAACAGAGGCAAGCGATCTCATGTTGCAGGGGTATCACTGAGGTCAGGCCATCCTGGCCGTGGGCCAGAAAAAGCTGGGGATTGAGAATTCACGGGCTGTTCAGGGAATGGCCGCCCTGGGGGGCGGCATCACCTCCACAGGCGGTACCTGCGGCGTAATTGTGGGAGCCGTGCTCTGCCTGGGCATGGTTTACGGCAAGGAGACGCCGGAGCAAAAGGACGACCCCGCCATGTGGAAGGCGGGCCGCAGCCTTCACAAGCGCTTTCTGCGGGATGTTACCGGGGGAAAGGTCAATTGCAGCGAGATTACGCGGGTGGACTGGACGGACAAGGAACAGATCAAGGCCTTTATCAAAGGCGAAGGCCGGGTGCGGTGCGCCGGTTATACCGGCTCGGGCGCAAAGATTCTGGGCGAGATAGTGGAGCGCTTCGGGTCACTCGATGAATTGTAACCCGCGCAATGCGCTGTGAAGCAGGAACCGGGACCAGCAGAGAGATACACTCCGGATCAGTCAATGAAGTGGAGCACTCCCCTCCTCAGATCCTCCAGCAACAGAAAGATGCACGGCACCAGAATCAGGATCACGACGGTGCCGAAAACAAGCCCGAATCCCAGGGAAAGGGCCATGGGAATGAGGAATCTGGCCTGCAGGGATGTTTCAAAGATCATGGGCGCCAACCCGCCGAAAGTGGTCAGGGTGGTCAATATAATGGGCCGAAACCGCTGGGTTGCCGCTGTCTGAACAGCCTCGAGCGGGTCTTTCCCTTCCCTTCTGTTACGGTTGGCGAAATCGACGAGGACCAGGGAATCGTTTATTACCACCCCGCAAAGGGCCACCATGCCGAAAAGGCTCATCACGCTCAGTCCGTATCCCAGGAGCAGATGGCCGAACACGGCCCCGATCAGGCCGAAGGGGAGGCAGGACATGAT
>JAIPEP010000022.1 GCA_021737085.1 Desulfohalobiaceae bacterium
GGCACGCTTGGCCGGTCGGGACTTACACCCGCTGGGTCCCGACAAGGAGTTTCTGTGTCTTACACGTCCCCTCCTTCCAGGTTTTGCCTGGCGCACTGAGAGTTTGAACTTTTTGAAGCAACGCAGGAATTGGAAGATTTTCAACGCCCTGTTAGGCCAGAGAAAAGGACCCACTGACAACGGGGACTAGCCCATGCTGATACACAACAGTGAAACCCGGCGCAAAGAGCAATTCCACCCCAGGGATGAGGGCAAGGTAGCCCTTTACGTCTGCGGCATCACTGCCTATGATGTGTGTCATATAGGCCACGCCAGGGCGGCGGTGGTGTTTGATGTGCTGGTCCGCTACCTGCGGGCCAAGGGCTACAAAGTAACCTTTGTCCGCAACTTCACTGACGTGGACGACAAGATTATCAACCGCGCAGCAGAGGAAAACCGCAGCTCGGAGGAAGTGGCTGAAGACTACATGCGGGCCTTCAGCCGGGACATGGACAAACTGGGCGTGCTGCGGGCCGATTTCGAGCCTTGCGCCACAGAATATATCCCGCAGATGCAGGATCTTATCCAGAAACTCCTGGATACCGGCCACGCCTATTCCACCTCCGGGGGAAACGTCTATTTCCGGGTCCGCTCCTTCCCGGACTACGGACACCTCTCCGGCAGGGACGTGGAGGAGCTCAAGGCCGGAACCCGCATCGATCCCTCCGAGGAGAAGGAGGATCCCCTGGATTTCGCCCTTTGGAAACAGGCCAAGGCAAAGGAGCCCTCCTGGCCCAGCCCCTGGGGGCCGGGAAGGCCCGGCTGGCATATCGAATGCTCCGCTATGAGCCAAAACATCCTGGGGCTGCCTTTTGACATTCACGGCGGAGGGCAGGATCTCATCTTTCCCCACCACGAGAATGAGCGGGCTCAGAGCATGGCCGCGAGCGGCGGCCCCTTTGTCAACTACTGGATGCACAACGGCTATGTTCAGGTGGAAAGCGAAAAAATGTCCAAGTCCCTGGGCAATTTCGTCACTGTACAGGACGTTTTTCAACGGCACCTCCCGGAGGTCCTCCGCTTCTTTCTTCTGGGCAAGCACTATCGCAGCCCACTGGACTTCACCTGGCCTGCCATGCGGGACGCGGAGAAGTCGCTCAAGCGTATCTACCAAGCCCGCAGCAACTTGCACCTGGCAGTGGAGGAAAGTAAGGGTAAGGACACCCCCTTGCCGGACGAGCTCTATGAGGAGGCAAGGCAGCTCATGAGCGAGTCCCGGGGAAATCTGGACGACGATCTGAATACCGCCGCCTGCATCGGCAGCGTCTTCAGCCTCATCCGAGTGAGTAACAGGATCCTGGAGAACAAGGGTTGGCGCAACTCACAGCACGGAGCCGGACTCCTGCGGGAAATCCAGGAACACATCCGCTCCGTGGGCCTTATTCTAGGGGTCTTCCATAACGACCCCCAAAGCTTTTTGGACGAGCTGCGGCGGTTCAAAGCCGAACAAATGGGCCTTGATCTGGAGAAGGTGGAAAGCCTGGTTCGAGAGCGGGGAGAAGCGCGACAAAGCAAGGACTTCTCCAGGGCGGACGCACTGCGGGACCAACTGGCCGAGATGGGTGTTACGCTCCAGGACGGTCCCCAGGGCACGGTATGGGATGTAGAGTAAGCCGGGAATCCGCCCCTGTGGAGGAAATACAGAAAAGGGGCTGCGGAAATATACAGCCCTCATGTCTGCGCAGACGCAGACACAACCAAACATACAATGATCGCCGCCTATCCGGGGAGGGCGCTTCACTCTGCACCCATTCAAAGAATGGGTGCATGTGTTCGCTGGGTTCCATATAGATCGGGGCTTTGTAGTGGGGTAAAGTGGCGGCTCATTCCCGATTTTTCAATTAAATGGGAGGGGATGGCCATGAGCAAAGAGCTCCTCGCCCTGCAGCAGATCGCGGAAAACAAGATCCGCCAGGCCCAGCGGGATGGAGAGTTGGACGATCTCCCGGGACAGGGGAAGCGCCTGGAGCTGGACGACGACTCGCACATCCCCTCCGAGCTGCGCATGGCCTACCGCATACTGAAGAATGCGGACTACGTCTCCCCCGAGGTGCAGCAACGCAAAGAAATCGCGGATATCAAGGAGATGCTGCAGGACTGCCAGGACGAGCGGACGCTTTACAAACAAGTCCAGAAGCTCAACCTTTATATCACCAAGCTCAACGAACAGCGCAGGACACCTATCCATCTGGAAGAGGAGCAGGTCTACTACCAAAAGGTCCTGGAACGGATCCGGGTGGCTCAAATGGATTCCGACAAGGAGAAAGAATGAACTGGCATTCGGAGAGCCTTCTGGTCCACTTCCGGCGTGTGGAGCACATCAAGGCCCAGGCGGTAAACTACCAGAGCCTCAAGCTCAACGAGCGCCAGCTGTGCGACCTGGAGCTGCTCTGTAATCGCGCCTTCTACCCCTTGAACGGATTTCTGAATCGAAGAGAGTACGAATCCGTCTTGGAGAGCGGACGCTTACCCGAAGGGTGGATCTGGCCGCTACCCATCTGCCTCGATGTACCGGAAGACGTGGCCCTCAACCTGGAACCCGAGACCCCGCTCTCCCTCCTGGACCAGGAGGGATTCCTCCTGGCCATTCTTCACGTGGAGGATGTATGGCGTCCGGACAAGCGCCAGGAGGCGCAGCGAATCTTTGGGACCGAGGACGAGACCAGGCACCCCTCGGTTTTCCATCTCTACCACAGGATGCATTCCTATTACGCGGGGGGAAGAATCGAGGGCATTCATCCCCCTCCCCACTACGACTTCCCCGAGCTCAGGATACCTCCCTCGGAAACGCACAGGCTCTTCACCAGCAGGGGCTGGCGCAACGTGATCGGTTTCCATACGGAAAAGCCCCTTCACTGCGCCCATAAGGAAATGATCCTGGAGGCCGCCCGCAAGGCGGGAGCCAGCATCTTCGTCAATCCCGTCATCGGCATTCCCTCTCCGGGCGATCTGGACCACTTCACCATGGTCCGCTCTTATCAGGCCTTCGTGGAGCACTTCCCCAAGAACATAATCCAACTGGGCCTTCTGCCCTTTGCCAGTCGGAAAGCTGGCCCCAAGGAGGCGCTGCTGCAGGCCCTGATCCGGAAGAATTACGGTTGCACCCATTTCATGGTGGCCCCGGATCACGCGGATCCGTTCATGCACAACAGCAACAACCACCTTTTCTACCCTGTCGGCGAGGCCCAGGAGTTACTCCGCGAAAACCAGGATGAGCTGAGCATTACCTGCGTGGAGCTTACTCCCATGGTCTATGTGCAGGACAGGGCCCAGTATCTGCCAGAGCATCAGGTGGACGACACCATGGAGGCCAAGAAGATCTCCTCCTCGGAGCTGCGCCGGAGGCTGGAATTCGATCTGGAGATCCCGGAATGGTTCTCCTTCCCCGATGTGGTGCGGGAGCTGAAAAAAAGCCACCCCCCGAGGCACGAGCAGGGCCTCACTATCTTCCTCACCGGGCTCTCCGGGGCAGGCAAGTCCACTCTGGCCCGCATCCTCTATGTCAAGTTCATGGAAATGCGGGACAGGCCGGTAACCCTCCTGGACGGAGACATTGTGCGCAGAAATCTCTCCAGCGAGCTGGACTACAGCCGGAAACACCGCGAGATCAACGTCCGCAGGATCGGCTTCGTGGCCAGCGAGATCACCAAGAATCGTGGAATCGCCATTTGCGCGCCCATCGCGCCTTATGAGGAATCCCGCCGGCACAACAGGGAGTTGATAGAGCAATATGGCGGCTATATCGAAGTCTATCTGAACACCCCGCTGTCGGTTTGCGAAAACAGGGACCGCAAAGGGATCTACGCCAAGGCCAAGCAGGGGATAATGAAGGGGGTCACCGGTATCGACGACCCGTACATTCCTCCCTCCAATCCGGAAATAGCCCTGAACACAAGCGAATTCACCCCAGTGGAGGCTGCCCAGCAGGTGCTACTCTACCTGGAGGAACAGGGGTACATCAAATAGAGGGGTATGCGGATGACCCCTTGCGTATTCAGGTCCAGCTGATTAGGATGAAAACCGAGGAGAGGTGGCCGAGTGGCTAAAGGCGGTGGTCTTGAAAACCACTGTGGAGTTGAAGCTCCACCGGGGGTTCGAATCCCTCCCTCTCCGCCATTAACCGGTTCCCATCCGGAAAATCTTCTATTCCGGATGGGGGCTAGCTATTCTTCTTCCAGGTCAAAAAAACGCTCGCTAGATCAGCTAGGAAAACTAGCGACAGTTAACGCCCTTTATACTGTGTTTCTGCACTGGAGAGGAGCCCGGTCCATGGCTGGGCTCTTCTCTTGCTCGAATCTGTCTTTAACCAGACGTAGACTGACCACAGATGATTTGCGAGCACACATCAAAGAGCCCCAATAGAGCAGTCTGGAATGAAAGCCCATAGAACAATTCTATTACCTGTGGGGGATTATTCTTCTGAAATAGCGGATTGTTCACTCCAGGAGCCCATCATCCACCAAAAAAAGGAAAAATCTCTTTCCGGTCCAGTCCTGGCCCTCCACTCCTGTAATCCCTACCCAGGAAGGCCACCTGAGCCCTGCCTCAAAACCGGCTCAGGACGGCAAACAGACGAGTCCCGCAGGAGGTTGTTGTGAGCAGTAAGAAAAAAGGTGGGATCATGCCTTTTCTCTTGGGGATCGCCGCTGCGCTTGTCGTGGGCTGGATCATCTTCCCCAAGGTCCTGTACGTTCAGGAAACGCAGCCTGTGCGCTTCAGCCACAAGCTCCATATGGAGCAGATTGGGGAGTGTAACCTGTGCCACTCCAACCGCGAGGAAAGGGCCTACGCTACTCGGATGCCCTCCACAAAGGACTGTGCCTTATGCCACTACACAGCTCTGACAGGGTCTTCGGAAGAAAAGGAGCTGGTCCGTGAATATATTAAAAAGGACAAGCAAGTGCCTTGGAAAGCAAGCCAGAAGCAGCCGGACAACGTGTACTTTTCCCACCTCGCCCACAAAGACTTAGAATGCCGCCAGTGCCATTTTGACATGGAAAATAGGGATAATTTGCCCCCCAAATACGTAAACCGCCTCACCGGATACACCAAAACCACCATGAAAATGCACGAGTGCGAAAGGTGCCACGCCCGGGAAAATACGAGCAACGCCTGCTACGTCTGCCATAAATAAGCCCAGGAGTACCAGCCATGGCTCTGGACCGCAGAGGCTTTCTCAAGTTCGTCGCCGGAGGTGTCATTGGCACAGGCCTGACCCCTTTGCCCTGGAAGCTCACCGACGATATATCCATTTGGACCCAGAACTGGCCCTGGATTCCCCACATCCCGGACGGAGAGATCAACTCCGCCCCTGCGCTGGCCAAGCTCGGACAGCCGGAATACGGCATCCTGGTCTCCAAGGTGAAAGGCAGCCCCATACTCGCGAGAGGCAACCCCAACCATCCCTTGAGCCAGGGCGGGATCGATCCTCTGGCCGCCAGCAGCGTCCAGCTGCTCCACAGCCCGGCCAGGATCCGGCAGCCAATGCGGAAAAAAAACGGCGCATTCCAGGCCATTTCCTGGGAGCAGGCTATCCAGGAGATCGCCCCTAAACTGTCCGGACTTAAAGGACAGAAAAACAAAGTCGCCTGCGTTAGCGGAGACGAGACCAGCTCCACCAACGAAATCCTGGCCGGGCTGTTGCAAGGGCTCGGCTCGGAGAAGTTCTTCTTCCATCCGGGCGAGACCACCCTGTATCACCACATCTGGCAAAAAATCATGGGAGGCCGGGGGCATCTGGGCTTTGACCTGCCCGGCGCGGATCTCGTTTTGAGCCTGGGCCCGGATCTCCTGGAGTCCTGGGGCAATGCGGTAAGCCAACAATACTTGTTCGGTCAAGGCACGTTCCGGCTACTCTACGCCGGGCCGGTACAGAATAACACCGCGGCAATGGCCAGCCGCTGGATACCGGTCCACTCCGATGCCCTGGGCCATCTGGCTTTGGCCCTGGCCTACCATATCCTCAAGAAACGTTCCCCTCCGCGGCAGAATCTATCCGGCTTCCGACAACTCCACCGCTATGTGAGGCATAATTACACCCCCCTGGAGGCTCAGAAAAAGACAGGGCTTGAGGAGGCAACCATCCAAAGCCTTGCCGGAGAGCTCCTGCAGGCGCGACGTCCTCTTGTGCTTCCTGGCTCCCTGTCGGGTAGCTGCGATGTCTCCGGCTTCGACCTCTACTGCGGCTTCTGCCTCAATCTCCTCCTGGACAGGCTCAACACCGCCGGAGGGATGCAGTGCATTCCCGAACCCCCCAAAGTTGTGCCCGGGGCCCCCTCCTGGTCGAAAATGCTCTCCGGGGATCTGCTCGCCGAGCTCAGAAGAATCGCTCAAGGCTCTACAGAGGCTCCGGAGCTCATGCTCTTCTACGAGAGCAACCCTGTGTACAGTCTTCCGGACAGTAAGCTCACGCGGAAAGCACTGGAGAAGATCCCCTACAAGGTGAGCTTCAGCCAGTTCATGGACGAAACCGCCGCCACCTGCGATCTGCTGCTTCCTCAACACCATTTCCTGGAGCGCCTGGACGATGCCTTCACCCCCTTCTCCTCCGCCGCTGCGAACTACTCGGTCGGCTTGCCAGTGCTGGAGCCGGTGCACTCCACGCGCAGCACCCCGGATCTGCTCCTTGACCTGTCCGGAAAGCTGGAACTCGATCTGGGAGCGGAGTCCTACGAGACACTGCTCAAGGAAAAGGCCGGGCTCCTTGACGCAGATTGGGGGAAGCTCACCTCGGGTGGAATGTGGCGGAACAACACGGTCGTCTCCCAGGACCGACTCGAGCTCTGGAATGACCGGATCAGTCGCATGTTAGGACAAGACAGGGAAAGGCCGGATAAATACCAGGTACACATGGTACCCCAGACCGATCGCAGAACGGGGTCTCCGCGAACAGCCATTCCCCCTTTCGGCCTCAAGACCTTGCGGGAGGAAGAGCTGGAGCAAAACACCTTCTTCATCCGTCTCAACCGACAGACCGCCCGCAAAAACGGCGTCCGGGAGGGCTCCCTGGTGAAAATCGTCTCCCCAGAGGGAACATGCCGGGCCAAGGTCAACCTGGACGAAGGCGTTATGACGGATGCCGTGGTGGTCCCCCTCGGATTCGGCCATACGTACTGGGATCAGTTCAGCCGCGGCAAGGGAGACAATGCCCTCCAGTTGTTCGGCATCCGCTGCGAGAGCGGAAGCGGAATGTGCCACTGCTCCACTCCACGGGTACGAATCAGCAAAATCGAGGCCGCGAGGTAGCCCATGTCCGAATCAATGCAGATACATGAGCATTTCCAGATCAAGTGGGGGATGGTCATCGACGTGGACAAATGCACGGGGTGCGGGGCCTGCCAAGTAGCCTGCCAGGCGGAGAACAACATCCCGCCCTCCCAGCAGTCCTTCGACCGCCTCCGCAGCGTCCACTGGCTCTACGTGTACAAGCTGGAAAACGGCCGACCCTATCCGGAGAGCGACATCGCCTATCTACCCAGGCCATGCATGCAGTGCGGCAATCCCTCCTGTGCTTCCGTGTGCCCTGTCATCGCCACGACCAAGGACGAGGAGGGCGGAATCGTAAGCCAGATCTATCCCCGCTGCATCGGCTGCCGTTACTGCATGGCGGCCTGCCCTTATCACTCCCGGGTCTTTAACTGGTTCGACCCGGTCTGGCCCAAAGGCATGGAAAAGACGCTGACCCCCTATGTCTCCGTCAGGCCCCGGGGAGTGGTAGAAAAATGCACTTTCTGCCACCACCGTTTTCAGTTGGCCAAGCGGCGGGCACGAGCTGAAGGCAGGGATCCTCATCATCTGAAGGAGGATGAATATATCCCTGCCTGTGCCGAGGCCTGCCCCACAGGGGCCATCGCCTTCGGCGACCTGCACAATCCGGAACACAAGGTTCATCAGCTGTCCCGGAGCGAGCACGCCTTTCGAATTCTGGAACGCCTGGGCACCGAGCCGCAGGTCTACTACCTGAGTCGCCGCCCCTGGGTGCGCCGTCAGGGAGATAATTACGTGCAAAAGGATCAACAAAGAGGTGAGTGAGCCATGCTGGACGAACCACTCCTCCCCGAAGGCGTACAACGCTGCTCCCCTGCCCGATTCCTCGTCTGGATCACCTTACTGGTTGCGGTCGTCATCTGGGGGGCTGTGGCAGCCTTTTTAATATTCGGCTGGGGGCTCGGGGTCACTGGTCTGAACAACTACTTCGGTTTCGGCCTCTGGATCACCTTCGACCTTGCGGTCATCGCCCTGGGAGCGGGCGCCTTTTTCAGCGGCTTCCTCAAGTATATTCTGGGCATAGACGAGCTGAAGAACATCATCAATCTGGCGGTCATAGTCGGTTTTCTCTGCTACTCCGGGGCCATGATGCTCCTCGTCCTGGACATCGGCCAACCCCTGCGGGCCTGGTTCGGGTACTGGCACGCCAATGTCCACTCCATGCTGACCGAGGTGATCTTCTGCATCACCTGCTACCTCATCGTGCTGACTATCGAATTCATCCCCATCATCCTGGAGAACCGGCAGATCCACAAGATTTCCCTATTCAGGAATCTGGCCCACAACTTCCACATAGTCATGCCTCTGTTCGCGGCAGTGGGCACCTTTCTCTCCTTTTTCCATCAGGGCTCCCTGGGCGGCATGTACGGGGTTCTCTTCGGCAGGCCCTTCGCTCTGCGGGAAGGTTTCTTCATCTGGCCCTGGACCTTTTTTCTCTTCATTCTTTCCGCCATAGCCTCCGGGCCGGTATTCACCATGCTCATCTCCAGGCTTATGGAAAGCTTCACCCGCCGCTCTCTCGTGCCTTACAGCACCAAGGAACTGCTGGGAAAAATCTCCGGATTTCTGCTTTGCATCTATCTCTTCTTCAAGTTCCTGGACACCTGGGCCTGGGCTACGGGAGTGCTGCCCAGATCCGGATTCAGTTTCGAGGAGATGTTCAATCAGGTCTACGGCCAGTGGCTCCTCTGGCTCGAGCTCGGTCTCTGCGGCGTGGTGCCGGCAATCATGCTTGTGGTGCCCACTCTCCGTTCCCGCCCGGGTCTTCTCTATGCCGCTTCCTTCCTTACCTGCGCGGGCGTGGTGGTCAACCGCTTCGTCTTCACAGTGCAAACCCTGGCCATTCCGGTAATGCCCTTCGATCAGTGGTATACCTATATACCCAACTGGACCGAATGGGCCACCTCAGCGATGGTCGTCAGCTACTCCGCCATAGTGGTCAGCCTCGCCCATCGCTATCTGCCACTCTTTCCCAAGGAGAGGCAGCTAAACGCCTGAAAAGGCGCCCAAACCTTGTTGACCTCTGCTTGGGATCGCGATACAGAGGTAGCTCCATAAGAGCCAACCCTTGTCTTTAAGGCCATTTCTATGCTCGATTCCCGTACATTGCACAAATACGCAGATGTTATGCTTTGGGGCATGTACACCGCCCGCAGCTCTCCCTTCACCGCCGGGGAGACTGTCCTTCTCCGCTACGACCAGGCCGCGACCGAACTGGCGGAAATCGTATACGAAAAGATCCTGAGGGATGGCCTCAATGTGGTGCAAAGGGCCAACCCCACCCCCGGAATGGAACGATCCTTCCTGGAGGCCTCCGGCCCCTCCCAGCTGGAGTTCCTGGTCCCTGGCGAGGAGACCCTGGCCAACAACCTCCACGGCACCATATCCCTTTTGGCTCCGGAATCACTCACCCATTTGCAGGACATCGACCCCTCCCGCATCGGCAAGGTCATCCTGGCCAAAAAGAAGATCCGGGATATGCTGGAAGAAAGGGAAAATCTGGGCCATTTCGGCTGGACTCTGGGGCTGCTCCCCACAAAGGCCCTGTCCGAGAGCGCTGGCCTCGATCCGCAAGAATACGCCGATCAGATCATAAAGGCCTGTCATCTGGATCATCCGGAGCCAGAGAAAAAGTGGCAGGAGATCTACAACTCCGCCCAGGAGATCAAAGCCCAGTTGAATGCCCTGCGGATCCGGCATCTCCATCTACAATCGGAGAACTGCGATCTTTGGGTCACCCCGGGAGAGCACAGGCGCTGGGTGGGTGTCTCCGGCCACAACATCCCCAGCTTCGAAATATTTACCTCCCCCGATTGGCGGGGAACTGAAGGGGTCTACTTTATGGACCAGCCCTCCTATCGTAACGGGAATCTGGTCCGCAACCTCCGGCTGGAGTTTGAGAAGGGCCAGGTGAGCTCCATACAGGCCGAAGTAGGCGAGGACTTCGTGCGCAAACAGGTGGAAGTGGACGAGAACGCCGACAAGCTGGGCGAGTTCTCCCTGACGGACAGGCGGTTCTCCCGCATCGACCGCTATATGGCCCACACCCTGTACGACGAGAACTTCGGGGGTGAGCACGGCAACTGTCACATCGCCCTGGGAGCCTCCTACGCCGAGACCTACGCCCATGGAGGCAACAACCTGAGCAAGGCCCAAAAATCGGAATACGGCTTCAACGACTCCGCCCTGCACTGGGACCTGGTCAACACCGAACCCAAACGGGTCCAGGCCAAGCTGGATTCCGGGGAGACGCGCACCATCTACGAGAACGGGGAATTTCTTTTCTAGTCGTTGACAGGGTTCCCACTCCGGACTCCAAATCCCGAGAAAAAAGGATCGCACTCCCTCAGCCCCACAGGCAGGCCTGAGGCCCCTCCAACTGCTCAAACGGAGACCATAGAGCAGATGCACGAAATGTCCGTGGCCCAGAGCCTTATCCATATCATCCAAAGCGAGATGGACAAAAACGCGGTGACCAGCCTGCAAACGGTCAAGGTAAAGGCCGGCAGGATCAACGCGATTGTCCCCGAGGCCCTGGAGACCGCTTTTCACACCCTCACCCAGGGGACCACCATGCAGGGCGCCCGACTGGAGCTGGAAACGGTGCCCCTGGAGCTGGAGTGCGGCTCCTGCGGGACCCGCTTCATCTCCGCGACAGAGGATCCCCTCTTCCTGCACTCCGAATGCCCCCAGTGCGGCTGGGAGTTGGGTCACCGCGTGGTCAAGGGGAGGGAGCTGTTTATCGAATACATCGAAGCAGATTGAGGGAGGGGCCATGCAGATCCAAGTCGTGCGCAAGATCCTGGAGGACAACGAAGAGACAGCAAAGCGACTGCGCGACACTTTCCGAGACAATAGCACCCTGGTCCTCAATCTCATGAGCTCTCCCGGGGCGGGCAAGACCAGCCTTCTGGAGGCCACGCTGGGGGTCCTGCAGCGCTCCTTCCACACCGCGGTCATCGAGGGAGATATCAACACCACCAGGGATGCGGAGCGCATAGCCGCAACCGGGGCGCAGACCCTGCAGATCAATACAGACGGGGCCTGCCACCTGGACAGCTCCATGGTGCTCCAGGCCCTGGAACACCTCGATCTGTCCCGCTTGGACCTTCTGTTCATCGAAAACGTGGGCAATCTCGTCTGCCCCGCCGCATTCGAGCTGGGCGAGGATCTGACCGTCACCCTGCTCAGCGTCCCCGAGGGCGACGACAAGCCGGAGAAGTACCCGGCCATGTTCGCCAAGTCCCATGCCCTGGTCCTGAACAAGACAGATCTGCTGCCCTATCTCTCCTTCGACGTGGAACGGGCCCAAAAGGCCGCTAGGGCCGTGAACAAGGACCTGGAGTTCTTCTCCGTGTCCGCGACACAGGGCGAGGGTCTGGAAAACTGGACGCAGTGGCTCGGGGACAGGGTCCGGGACAAGAAGAAAACCGACTGAGTCCGGCTCAATGTTTTGCGTTCAGCCGCTGCAGCGCGCTGAGAACAGCAGCGAAATCCTGGTCACCGTGGCCCAGGTTCCGGGCAGTGGCGTAGGTCTGGGAAACAGCGTGCGCAGTAGGTAGGCTGGCTCCTTCCTCGTACGCGGTATCCAGAACGAACTTGAGATCCTTGCTCATGTGCTTGAGGGGGAACTGGGCGGGGTATTCCTCCTCTCGGAGCATGGACTCCTTGATCTGGAAGAGCCCGCAGTTGAGCGGACCGGAGGTGACCACCTCCAGGAGGCTGTCCGTATCCAGGCCGCCCTGCCTGCCCAGATTGAGCATTTCCGCCAGCCCTTCCATCATGGTGCCCAAAAGCAGGTTCACCGCCATCTTCATCATGGAGCCCTGACCCACAGGGCCGCAGTGGACCACCTTCTTGCCCATCACCTCGAAAAGAGGCCGTAGGGCCTCCACATCCGTGCTTTCGCCGCCGGCCAGGATAACCAGGGAGCCCTCCTCAGCCGGCTTCTTGGATCCGGAGACAGGGGCATCCACAAAGCGGCAGCCCGAGGATTGCAGGCGTCCGGCCAGCTCACGGCTGAAGGCGGGCGAGACCGAGCTCATGTTGGTGAAAAGGGTATTCTCCCCGAATTCCGCCACAGCTCCTTCCCGGCCGAAGAGGACCTCCTCCAGGGCCTGGGGACCGGTGAGCATAGCAATGACAGTACCGCATTCACGGGCCATCTGAGCGGGGCTGTCCGCGACGCGCGCTCCCATCTCTTCCAGCTCCCCACACTTATCCCTGCTCCGGTTGTATACAGTCACGGAATAGCCCGCCCGGACCAGATTGGCCGCCATGGCCCCACCCATGATTCCCATCCCCATAAAGCCGACTTCCTGCTGCATGGCCCATTCACCTCCTGAGTTTTCTCCTTGGTGCCTGCATCATCCCCAAACCGATTTCCGCGCAATACGCTTTGCAGGTAATAGTCTATAACATCTTGAATTGTTGGAAACATTTTTAGCGAGCCGAGCCGGGGAGAGCGCTGAAGCGCAGGTTTCATCCCGAACATCAAATGCCCGGGGGAGCAAGACTTGAGCGGCTCCACCCTCAAGCCACCGTTCAACAAGGAGATAATTTTTCTCCAAGGCAACCTTTGAAGCAAATGGGCACGCTACTTTAGCCTACTGCACGTTACTCCAAAGCCATGGTCTATATGAAACCCAGCGAAGCGCTCTCTCCGGTTCGGCTCGCGACATTTTCGTGCTTGGTTGTGCCAAAAGAAGAAGCGGAGCTAATTCCCGTCCGGAAAGAGGACTTTCCGGACGGGAATTAGCTAGAGGACCTGCCAGGTATGGGAAAAAGGCACTCCCTCGTTCCGCGCCCCGTCCAGGGCCAGTTGATCTCCCAGAACGGCGACTTCGCCCCTCTCCCTTAAGCTGTCCAGCCACTCCGCAAAGTTACGGAAATCCCGCTTGTCCGTGGCCAGGATCTCCTCCCGGATGCGCTGCCTCTTGGCGTGGTCATCACCCACCAGGTAGCGGACCAGGGAAAGCATGCCCTTGGCGTCCGGCAGCCTGGGACGGTCCAGATCGCCCACTGCTCCTACAATGGCCTTATTCAGCTCGGAATCGTTGATGTCCGCCTCGCGCAGGAAACGGGCCGTGTTGTCGAAGACACTCAGTGTTTCCGTGAGCTGGGGGTCCCGGTAGGAAACGAAGCTAAGGATCCCGGAAAAGCGGTCCAGCAAGCTGAAGGCGCCGTAGGCCCCGCCCTGGACCCGGATCTTGTCCCAGAGCCAGGTGGTGCGTAGGTAGCGGTTGATCACCTGATGGGACCCGTGAAAGACAAACCCCGCGTCCAAGAGGCCCAGGGCCTTGCCCACGTAGTTCACCTGCGCCGGAAGGGCCATGCCCTCCGCACCTCGCTCGCACTGGGCCCGCCAGGCCTGCTCCGCGGGCCCGTCCGCGGGAAGGCCGGCAAGGAACTCCCGCAGTCCCGGCTCCATCTGTTTTCGGCCCGCATCCTCCGCGGTAAGATTGGCCACAACCCCCCGGCTGTTGAGCAAAGCGGCCCAGGTTAGCCGGAGGTCCTCGCGGACTGCCTCCCAGTCGCTGTGGACCTTGTCCAGGAGATAGCGGAGAAAGAGCAGATAGCTGACTCCGCCGGTATGCTCCCGGACCCAGTCCGCCAAATGAAAGCGCGCCCGCAGCCTGCGGTCCACGAAGCGGTGCCCCGCAGGGATCAGGGCCTCCTCCACCTGGGCCTTCTCCTCCTGCAGGATCTGCAGAAAACGGTTTTTGTCCTCCAGCCACACCCGGTTAAGGCAGTCCTCCATGAGGCTTAAGAGATTCCGGGACCTGTCCTGCATGGCCTTGCCCCGCAGCAGGAACTTGGCGCAGACGCCTTCCTGATTCTCCAGGCCGGAGAAAAAGGTTTCCGCCTCGATGCCACCGGTTTCCGCCTCGATGCGCCTGTCCAGGGCCACGTAGTCCTCGGCGTCCGTGCCCATCTCCGTCAGGGCCCGGCCCAACAGAGGGACATAGGAAAGGAGCTTCTGAGGCACCGCCCCCATGTCGAAGCAGAGATCCACATAGACGATCCTGTTGCAGGACAGCTCGTGGTAGAGAATGGTGCCATTAGAGTCGGGGATCTCCTCGCAGGGAATCTCCGGCTCCTCCCGGGGTAGGTCCGACACCCCAAGACACGGGATCCGGGCCAGATCCTCCGGGTCGTCCGGGGTCTGTTGTTTGCGCAGAAGCTCCAGGCTCCGGGAGTGGAGTGCCTCGCGCTCCTCCGCGGAAAGTCCTTCCAGGAGCCTGTCTATGGTCTCCCCTTCCCGCTGCCGGATGCGCTCGCCCTCCTCCCGGTCCGGCTGGAGGAAAACCGTACTGCGGTGCGGATTGTCCAGGAAATAGCGCTGCATCAGTTGCTCGAATACGGGCTCTCCGGCCTGGATCCGCTCTTTGATCCGCGTCAGAGGTGTTTCGAAACAGAGCAGGAGACTGGGATCGCTGTCGTAGATCCAGGTGGCCAGGGAACGGAAAAGGACCATGAGCCCGCGGGGCATGGATCCGGTATTGTTCTCCCGCAGGGCGAACTCCACGCTGTTCATCGCCGCATCCACGCTCGAGGCATCAAATCCCTCCCGGCTAAGGCGCTGCAGGGTGTCCTGGATGAGCTCCTCCACCCGGGGCAGGTCCTTTTGCCTCACTCCCTTCAGGCCAGTGGAAAAAAACATCTGGCGCAGCTCGTTCTCCAGCCCCACACCGGCCAGGTCCTCTCCCAGACCGGACTCGATGAGCTCCTTGCGCAAGGGAGAGGAGGGCATGCCGATGAGAAGCTGCTCCAGGATCTGCAGGGCCAGGTTGGTTTCCGCCTGGGTCACGCTTTCCAGGAGCCAGTTCAGGGTGATCATGCACTTGGGGTCCTGGCTCGCCTCAGCGGGATAGGCCACGGTCTCCCGCACCGGCTGGGTAAAACGGGACTGCAGATCCACCTCGGAGTCCACGTCCAATTTGTCGTATTCCCGCAGGTGTCCTTCCAGAAAGCGCAGCCGTTCCTGCGGATCGTCGTCTCCGTAAAAGAAAAAGCGGGCGTTGGAGGGGTGATAGAAGCGCCTGTGAAAATCCAGGAAGGCCTCGTAGGTCAGCTCCGGAATCACCTGGGGGTGCCCCCCTGACTCCAGGCCGTAGGGCGAGTCCGGGAACAGGGACTGCTGGGAGCGCTCCTGCAGCAGATCGTCCGGGGAGGAATAGGCCCCTTTCATCTCGTTGTAGACCACCCCCTTGAGCTCCGGGGCGGCGTCCGGCTCCGCGACCTCCAGGTGCCACCCCTCCTGGTCGAAGGTGTCCCTGGTGAGCAAGGGGTGGAACACGGAATCCAGATACACGTCTATAAGGTTGTAGAAATCCGTGAGGTTATGGGAGGCCACGGGGTAGCAGGTGCGATCCGGGAAGGTCAGTGCGTTGAGAAAGGACTGCACCGAGCCCTTCAAGAGCTCCACAAAGGGCTCCTTGACCGGGTATTTGCGCGATCCGTTGAGAACGGAGTGCTCCAGTATATGGGCCACTCCCGTGGAGTCCCGGGGAGGTGTGCGGAAACAGACGCCGAAGACCTTGTTCTCGTCCTCGTTTTCCACGGACAGGACCTCTGCCCCGTTCTTGCCATAGCGGTACAGGGCAACCCTGCCCTGCAGCTCCTTCACCTCCTGACTCCACACGCACTCGAAGCCGTATAGGTCATCGCTCATTCATTCCTCCAGTGGATTGGTCTGTTGACTGTTTGCATCTTTTCCGGAAGCAAAGGCTCGGCGGTCAGCTAGGGCAGCTCCACACGTCCGCTCAACTCACTTCCCGCTTGCACCACCTGCTGCAGGGGGGAGTTGTTCACCACTTCCACGCGGCCCTTACAGCGTACATCCCTGTCAAAAAGGATGTCTCCGCTCAGGCTCAGGCTCTCGCAGGCGAGAAGGGAGGGAGGTCCGTGTGGAAAACGGGCCTCGAAGTGGTCCACTTTGCCGTAGAACTTTCCGTCCAGCTCGATATGGATAGGGGGGAGGTCCCTCTCCGGATTGGGGCTCAGCTTGTAAAAGGAATCCAATATAAAGCAGTCGGAGCGAACGGCCAGCAGATCGCTGGTCTTCTTCACAGGCATGAAGCGATCCCTGGATATCTTGAGCGCGGAGCTGTCGGGGAAACAACCTATGGCCGCGCCCATGGCGGTCTCCAGCTGAAGCACGAAGGGGGTGGTTTCGTCGCGGGGATCCAGGGTTTTGGGATTGACTATAAGGGGCAGCTGGGGCAAGCCGTTCTCCCGGATGAAGGCCTTGAGGCGATACAGGTCGATCCAGATGTTGTTGGTGTTGAAAAAGCGATGGCGGTGTACATCCTGGAAGCTGTCCAAGTCGGATTCCGGACATTGGGCGATCTCGCGCAAAAGTAAGTTACCCTCCGGGGACAGGGCCAGATGTCCGCCCTTTTTGTCCCGGGGATAGCGCTCGGCCACCTCCATGAGGAAAAAATATCCCTGTTGGACCATATAGCCCAGGATCCCGGGATCCACCGCAGAGCCCAGATTATCCGAGTTGGAGATGAAGGCGTAGCGCTTTCCCTGTTCCAGCAACTCGTCCAGGCAGCCGGAAGTCTCCAGGGCGGCGAAGACATCCCCGTGACCCGGGGGATTCCATTCCAGCTCGGGCCGCTCGGGACGGCTGGCAGGCTCCAGGTTCTGCGAGACCTTGGGGAACTTGTGCTGCACAAAGGATCGGGGCCGATTCTCCGGGGGCACCCCCTGGCGCTCCCAGTATTGGACTACGTCCTCGCGGGTGTGGAAGCTGTCCATGAGCAGCAGGGAAATGTCCAAGCTCCGGGCCTGGAGCAGAATGATATCCAGAAAGGTGTATCCCGGACGGGCTGTCAAAAGGGACTTGGCGTGGGGCATGCCCATGCTTGTCCCCAGACCGCCATTTACCTTGATCATGACCGTCTGCTGCAAGTGGTCCCGGCCAATACGCTCCTGCTCTCCGCCCAAATTCTCCTGCGAGGGGACGTCCTTCTCACCCACAGGCCTGATTTCATCCTCGGCAAGTGTGCCCACGGATTGGCGCGAATCAAGCAGGGTGCGATAATAGCTCCGGAACTGCTCAATCACCTGTGCCGGAAGTCCCTCCTGCTGCATCTTATCCAGGAAGGGCCGGAACCGTTCCTCCGCTGTTACCGGCTTCTCCTTGTCTTTCCCCTGCATGGACTCCACCTCCTTTTCCACAGGTCGCAAGAACGAACCCCAGCCCAATTATGGGACACAACTAGGCTAGCAAATGAACTATCGCCATTCAATCTAGGAAGATGCTTCCCTGCGGTTGGAGCCGGGAGCAGAGCAGGCTCACAACCCGGCTAGCACGGTAGGATACCGTTGCCCTGACCGCTGTCAGGCAAGGCGGGCAGGCCTTCGAAACCGAAACATTGCAAAACAGATCCTTCCCCGCTATCCTGTTCTTAGATAGTTTCCGTCCGGAAAGCCCTATTGCTTCAAATAGCCCACAGGACTCCGCAGGCTCCAGAGGGATGGGCTCGGACACTCGAGCCGGAGGCCGGGTAAGGGGATATGCTCCTGCCTAGGAAAGCAAAAACTCGAGGAGAACAGCCTTGTTCAAGAAAACGCCCGCACTAACAATGGCTTTGCTGCTAGCCCTGTTTGTCTTCCTGCCAGTCCGGGGACCGGCTCAGAACGCCACAGCTCCAGCAGCAAGGCAGGACAACGCCAGCAACAAAACAGAAGAGGATCTCCTGGGAAAGGCAATCCAACGGACTAAGGCCGTTCCTGTTCAGATCAAGCACGACAGCACGGATCAGGCAGGGAGACGCCTGATCTTTCATATAAGGGAGAGATTCAGTGAATCCGGACTTTTCCGGCTCAGCGACAAGGAGGAGCAAAAGATCGTTATCCACATGGAAAGCCGTAGGGAGTTTCCGGACAGGCCCGGAATAAGCTCCATTTACGCAGCCACGTGGACCTTCTCCTACGGGGAGGACGTCTTGAGCAACTATCTGGAGAGCCGCACGGGGATCGCGGGCATGGAGAGCCTGGGAGCCACGGCGGAAGAATTCGTTGCCCGCACCTACGAGATATACTCCCGTTACAGCTATCTTTTTGAAGAGGAGTAGGGCTTCGACCGTGGCGGCGAGGCCGGGAATCAATCCGCTCTCATGGCCTGTGCCCGGCTATTAAGCCTGTCCGCCATATCCCGGAACAAATTACCCGCTGTGACTATCGCTGAACGGGTGCCCCCATCCGGGAGCCTCCGGTGCACCCATTCGGCGATGTAGAGGATCTCCACCGACCCCAGGTCCATCTGTCTCCCGGTTCCTTCCCTCACCTTGCTCACCAACTCGGTTCTCAGCTCCTCCCTCTCGGCGATTGCCCGGCTATACCGCTGCACAAACCTTTCCCTCTTCTCCCGTAGCTCCCGGGACACCTCCCCGCCTTCGGACCCTTGGCCCTGCGCTCCGGTATACTCCTCCTTCATCTGATTCAACCTATAGTTTAAATGAACCACCTGCTCTTTTGCCTGAAGGTAATTCCGCACCAAGGAATACAATCCTGTCTTCTCCCCCAGCACAGTTAAGACGGCCGAGACATCGCGGAGGTAGGAACTGCCCAGCTGGAGCATTTCCGCCACATCCTCCGCGGCAAGGGCCCTGTGCCGTACATCCCCATCGGGGCCCTGCACTGGACGCGTGCTCTTTTCCGCCCTCTGGACCAAGGCCCGAACAAAATCGTCATTATACCGGGAATAGACTCCTTCCAGAGTCTCCTGGTCCAGGAGGTGGTCCAAAATCTCCTGCCTGGCCTTTTCCAGAGTTCGGCTGGAATAGCGGAGCCCGGTCAATTCCGTCCCGTAGCGGGCGTTGAGGGTGTTGAAGTCGAGCCGGAGCCTGCCCTGGTCCCCGGGGTTGTCCAGCTCCCACCCTGGGTGGTACTTGGAGACAACGAAAGCGGTCAAATCCTGTACAAAGGCACGGGTCATTATCTGCCGCCCCTCCGGGACGCCGGTTCTTTGTTCCCCTGTGCCGGCCCGCTCGCGCGGGCCCGCGCCGGACCTGTTCGTGGCGTTAGCGGAGGCGGAGGCGTTGTCTGCGGAGGCCAGCCCGAGGCGCTCCTGGATATTCTCCGACTCGTTTTCTTCAGATGGTGACCTGGAGGCCTCCTGCTTCTCCTCTTCTTGCCCTTTTTCCCGGTAGGAATTAAACTTGTTGCTTTGCTTGAACATATACCAGGCCATAAAGAAAGCAATAAGCAAAGCGAAGACAATGATGCCCAACTGGACCTTTTTACGTTCCATATCCTTAGTCCCGTTAGCTAGAAATTATATCCACTGCTTATATCCAATTTCCCTGTCAGGCGCTTCACACAAAAAAGTCAGCCTAACCTGAGCTATCACCCCAATTTAAGGTGCAGGCAGCTTTTCTGCTGCGAATTCGGCTTTCCCTCGTAACAAAAGGACGATCTTAATGCACCTTAGCAAAAGCGGACAACTGATTCAAGACAGGGAACATTCAATTGGGGAAAACCCCCAGAGCCCAGAGCAAGGAAGCGGCTGTATGCAGCACCCTTTGCCCCGCGGACCCTTTCGAAGTTGCAAGGATATTGTTCTGGCTTCCGCCTCTCCCAGGAGACAGGACCTATTGCACAGGCTGGGGATCAATTTCCTGGTCCAGGCCAGCGAGGCGCCTGAGCCGAGCTGGACCGAGTCATGGCAATCGGCGGGGGAATTCGTCCTCGCAGCGGCCAGAAACAAAACTAAGGACATACTGCAGGGCACTCCCCGCGGTGTTGTGCTGGGAGCGGACACAGTCATCTCCCTGGAGGGAAGCGTGCTGGGCAAGGCCCGTAGCAGGGAGCAGGCCCTGGACATATTACGCCGTCTTTCCGGCAGGACCCACAAGGTGCTCACCGGCTGCTGTCTTACGGAAAAAGGCGGAGGCGAGGAGGCATTTATCGTAGCCACCGATGTGGCCATGGCTGCAGTGGAGGAAGATGTTCTACGGGCCTATGTGGATACAGGGGAGTACGAGGGCAAGGCGGGAGCCTATGCCATACAGGGGGTGGGATCCTTTTTGGTCCAGGGCATAAGCGGCTCTTACACCAACGTGGTGGGACTTCCCCTGCAGGAAGTCCTCTCCGGTCTCCTGCGGATGGAAGCTGTGCGGATTCACATGGAGGACAAACCCCAATGAGGATGGATAAAGCGGCAGTGCACCTGGCCACCCTGGGACCCATCGGCTATCTGCATCCCGCCCCCGGAACATGGGGCTCGGTTGCAGCCGCCCTGCTGGCCCCGTTTCTCTACACCCCGCTTCCTTTGTGGGGCAAAATTCTCCTTCTTATCTGCCTCGTGCCCGCGGGTATCTACGCCTCCAACAGGGCCGAGGCCTTCTTCCGCCGCAAGGATCCCCAACCCGTGATCATTGACGAATTCGCCGGACAGCTCCTGGTCTTCCTCCTAGTACAGGCGCCTGGCCCGCTCCTTTTGGCAACGGGGCTGGGTCTCTTCCGCCTCTTCGACATCCTCAAGCCGTGGCCTGTCGGCGCGTCCGAAGCCTGGTTTTCCGGCGGCACCGGGGTAATGCTGGACGATATCCTGGCCGGAGCCTACGCCTTGCTCGCACTGCACATTCTGCTGATCTTGTTATAGCCGTCTCTTTGCAGGCAAATCCGAGACCACCAAGGCACTCAATTGACCAGACTCTGCACCGGAGCGGGGATCCGCCCGCCGTGCCGCATGAATCCATCCGAACATCCCGAGCCGGAAACCGGCACAATCGTGGATTCGCCGAGCAACCCCCCGAATACTGCGCGCTCGCCCGCCCCCTTTCCCGGCACGGGTATGAGCCTTGCAGCCGTGGTCTTGCGGTTCACCACGCCAAGGGCGATCTCGTCTGCGATAATCGCGGCAACGGTTTCCGCGGAGGTACCTCCGGGAAGGGCCACCATATCCAGCCCCACGGAACAGACACTGGTCATCGCCTCAAGCTTTTCCAGGCTCAGACTCCCTTCCTCCGCGGCTTTAGCTATGTTCAGATCCTCGCTGACCGGGATGAAGGATCCGGAAAGCCCTCCCACATGGGAGCTGGCAAAGGCGCCACCTTTTTTGACCGCGTCGTTGAGCAAAGCCAGCAGGGCGGTAGATCCGGGGACACCGATACTTTCCAGACCCAGGCTCTGGAAGATCTCTCCCACGCTGTCCCCCACATTGGGGGTAGGAGCCAGGGAGAGGTCCACGATGCCGAAGGGGACATCCAAATCCCGGGCCACCTCGCGTCCGATCAGCTCACCCACCCGGGTCACCTTGAACGCGGTTTTCTTGATGACCTCGGAAAGGCCCCCGAAGCTCATGCGGGGATCCTTGGCCAGGGCGCGCTCCACCGCCATTTTCACCACTCCCGGGCCGCTGACGCCGACATTGATCACAGCGTCAGGCTCTCCTGTCCCCAAATAAGCCCCGGCCATAAAGGGGACATCCTGGGGAATATTGGCAAAGACGCACATCTTGGCGCAGGAAAGACCGTCCCTGTCCGCGGAGTGTTCCGCGGTCTCCTTTATGCAGCGCCCCATCATGGACACACCGTCCATGTTTATCCCCGCCCGGCTGGAGGCCACATTCACCGAGGCGCACACCCGCTCCGTGGACTGCAGGGCATGGGGTATGGCCTGGATCAGGGCCTCATCAGCGCTGGTCATGCCCTTTTCCACCAAGGCGGTGAAACCGCCGATGAAATCTATATCCAGATCCTTGGCGGCCTGGTTCAGAGTATGCGCCACCTCCACGAGCTCCTCCCGGGAGAAGGCCGCACCCACCAAGGCCACGGGGCTCACCGAGATGCGCTTGTTTACCACATCGATGCCGTAAGTCCTGCCCACCTCGTCACACACACTCACGAACCTGCCCCCAGTGCGCAGTATCTTGGTGTAAACCTTGTCCTTGAAACGCTGCAGGTTATCGCTGATGCAGTCGTGGAGGCTGATGCCCAGGGTCACCGTACGGACATCCAGATTCTCGTTGCGCACCATCTCCAGTGTGGAGAGGACTTCCTTTTCCGAGAGCATAAGACAACTCCGCTTTGCGTAATATAACTTCCGGGAAGATTCATATCCGGCAGGTATCGGCAAAGATCCGCTTGTGCTGCACACTGAGCTCCAGCCCCACCTCTCCGGCCTTCGTTTGAAGGGCGCCCACGAACTCGGAGAGGTTCTGCTCGCGAGGGACCTCCACTTCGTAGATAGCCACCGTCTGACCCGGATAAGAAGCGCTTTCACTGACGAATTGCATATTGTTGATATTGACCCCATAGGCCTTCATCACACAGGTCACAGCGGATACCAGCCCTACCTTGTCCTGCCCGATGGTGACCACCACAAAGGGCTCCATGGGGGAAACGCCGGGACTCTGCGACTCATCCACACTCTGCACGGAAATCTTCAGTCCCTTGTGGGCTAGGGCGCTGGTCAGCCTCTCTTCCACTGTGGTGGCATCCTTGCCAGGAGGGAGGGTCACAAGGAAAATCCCGGCGAACTCCTGATGCAACACCGTCTGGGAAACGTTTTCGATGTTGCATCCCGCCTCCGCCAGCAAGGTGGACACATCGCAAACAATTCCCGGGCGGTCCGAGCCAAGAACAGTCACAGCCACCTGCATAAATTGCCCCGTCCTTTAGTTTTTCCCATCGTCTCCGAGCCGTATTCGTGGCTCCCTCAGGAGCTTGCCCTGCTTCGCTTTCCTCCAGGAGCCAGGCAGCACTTATAAAAATTCATTGACACCAGAGCCCGGTTTATCTAACTTGATAACACGTTTTTCTTGAAAATGCTATCCAAGTGAAAAAAATACAAAATCCGGAGCTCGTCTTTTTCTTCCCCGCGCCTTCCAACAACAGGATATGGGCTGAACAGGCACGGGAGCGTGGACTTACTCCGCATGAGCAGCAAAAAAAAAGATATTACGCCAAGCGGATTGTCTGTCAAGCTAGCGGGGCATCAGGTCTGGACATGGAAAGCGTGAAGGATACTGTATGCATATCTCCGAAGGCATCCTGCCTCTTTACCTTTTGGGCGCTGGGGCTGTCCTGGGGCTAGCCGGCACCGCAGTGGGCCTGAAGAGAACCAAGCAGGACGAGGTCCCTCTGGCCGGGATCATGGCTGCCGCTTTTTTCGTGGCCTCCCTTATCCATGTCCCTTTGGGGCCCACAAGCGTCCATCTTCTTCTCCTGGGGCTCGTAGGTCTGTTGACCGGCTGGGCCTGCTTTCCCGCCATTCTGATCGCCCTGCTGTTGCAGGCGATGTTCTTCCAGTACGGGGGCCTCACCGTTCTGGGGGTCAACACCTTGAACATGGCCCTTCCCGCCCTGCTGGCCTACCTGTTCTGCTCCCCCATGGTCCGCTCCGCCAAACAGCCGGTAGTGGTAGCTGGCGCCTTTATTGCCGGAGCCGGCTCCATTCTGGCGGCCGGTCTGCTCACGGCCATCGTTCTGGCCCTGGCTGGCGAGGCCTTCCTGCCCGCGGCCAAGACCGTGCTGGCAGCCCACATCCCGGTGGCGGCCATGGAAGGGATCATCACCGTCGCCGTGGTAGGCTTTATCCGTAGGGTAAAACCGGAAATGATCACCACCAGATCAGGCTAGGAAACGAGCTATGCCTTGCCTCATCCGCACCTTGGCCCCCCTCCTCGCCCTGCTGTTCCTCTGGCCCGGAGTCTGCCTGGGGCACGGAGTAAACGTGTTCTGCTGGTCCCAAGAGGACAACGTGCAGTGCCGGGCCCGCTTTTCCGGCGGGCGCGCCGTGCACAACGGCTCCTGGAAGGTGCTGGACAGCTCCACCCAGGAAAAGCTCCTCCAGGGAAAAACGAACTCCAAGGGGCGCTTCTCCTTTTCCCCTCCCCCCAAGGCCAGAAAAAACCGTTCCCATCTCAAGGTGGTCTGCGAGGCCTCCATGGGCCACAGGGACAGCTGGCTGGTGCGGACGAAAGACTACATTTCCGGAGTGTCCGAGGAGGAAAAGGAACAGGGTTTTGCAGCAACTGAGGAAAGTGCAGCAGAAAAACCGGAATCCATTAAGGGAATCCGGGAGGAAAGGATCCGGAGCATCCTGCGCCAGGAGCTGTCACCCTTGCGGAAGGAATTGGCCGAGCTGCGGGAGAACAGGATCGGTATCCGGGACGTGTTGGGCGGGCTGGGCTATATCCTGGGCCTGTTCGGAATCTGGGCCTATACCGCAAGCCGCAGGGAATCACCCCAATGACCCATACGAGCTTCAGCAGCGGGCACTCCCTTATCCATCGCACGGACCCCCGGGTCAGACTGGTGCTCTGCCTGGGCCTGGCTATGGTCATGGCCGGACTGAATACGCTAATGGGGGCCTCCTTCGCTCTCCTTCTCAGCGCCTGTCTGGCCTACAGCGCCGGCCTTCCCCTCCGGGGGGTGTCCCAACGCCTCCTCCTGGTCAACGGCTTTATCGCCTTCCTCTGGATCATGCTACCCTTCTCCGCCTCCGGCGAAACGGTGCTCCAGATGGGCCCCTTTCAGGCCACTAGGGAGGGCATCGAGCTGGCCGGGCTGATCACCCTCAAATCCAACTCCATACTTCTCTGCATCATGGCCCTGGTGGCCACGATCCCCATGGCCGACATGGGGCAAACCCTGGCCTCCCTGCGGGTGCCGGACAAATTCGCTGTCATGTTCATCCTGTGCTACCGCTATCTGCACCTGATACGGGAGGAATACAGACGCCTCGCCTCGGCTGCGCGTATCCGCTGCTTCCGTCCGGGAACCAACCGTCACACCTATCGCACTTACGGCTATCTGCTGGGCATGCTCCTGGTAGGAAGCTATGAGCGGGGCAGACGGGTGCATCAGGCCATGCGCCTGCGGGCCTTTCAGGGGCGCTTTTACTCCTTGCGCCGGTTCGTTATCCGGGGCAGGGACCTGGGAGTAGCCTTGGGGATAGCCCTCCCCGCCCTGGCTCTGATAGTGGTAGAGATCTACGCCCGCGGCCCCGCGGGCCTGATGGGATAAACATGCAAGAGCTGCTCCGCCTCAATAACATTACCTTTGTCTATCCGGAAAACCCGGAGCCCGTGCTGGACGGGCTCCGCTTCGAGCTCGGCCCGCAGCAGCGCATCGGCATCATCGGCCCCAACGGCAGGGGCAAGACCACCTT
>JAIPEP010000162.1 GCA_021737085.1 Desulfohalobiaceae bacterium
ACTTCATCGTCATCACCAAGGGCGCCAGCAGGGTGGCCGAGGTGTCCGCCCGCTTCACCCTGGACGCCATGCCCGGGAAGCAGATGGCCATTGACGCGGATCTGAACGCAGGATCCATCAGCGAGGAGGAAGCCCGCAGGCGTCGGGAGGAGATCTCCCAGGAATCCGATTTCTTCGGCGCCATGGACGGTGCCAGCAAGTTCGTCCGGGGAGATGCCATCGCCGGCATCGTCATCACTTTCGTCAACATCTGCGCCGGATTCGTCATCGGGGTGATGCAGCAGGGGATGAGCCTGGTCGAGGCGGCCCAGAACTACACCATCCTGACCATCGGGGACGGACTGGTCAGCCAGATCCCCGCCCTGATCATCTCCACGGCCGCGGGGATGCTGGTCTCCCGGACAGGAGGGACCTCGGATCTGGGCTCCGAGCTGTCCAAGCAGCTGACCTTCAAGCCCCGCGCCATCTGGGTGGTTTCCGGCATCCTCCTCCTCTTCGCCATTATACCCGGTCTTCCCTTCCTCCCCTTTCTCTTTCTCTCCCTGGTGCTCGGAGCGCTCGGCTTCTCCCTCACCCGCAAGCAAAAGCGTGTCAAGGAAACGTCGGAGGAGGAAGAGGTGCCGCAACAGGTGCAGCAGGAGGAGAACTACGAGGATATGCTCACGGTGGATCTCTTGGAGCTGGAGGTGGGCTACGGGCTCGTTCCCTTCGTGGACGCCTCCCAGAACGGCGAGCTCCTGGACCGCATCCGCTCCATCCGCAAGCAGTTCGTGCAAAGCCACGGCCTGATTATTCCGCCCATCCACATCAAGGACAACCTCCAGCTGAATCCCAATCAGTACGCCCTGCACCTCAAGGGAGTGCGCATCGCGACCGCGGAGATCATGCCGGGACACTTCCTGGCCATGGATCCGGGGACCGCCAGCGAAAAGATGGAGGGCACGGAGACCACGGAGCCGGCCTTCGGCCTGCCCGCCCTCTGGGTCGCGGAGGAGAAGAAGGAAAGGGCCCAGATCGCCGGGTATACGGTAGTGGACTGCACCACGGTCATGGCCACCCACTTGAGCGAGCTCATCAAGCGACACGCCCACGAGCTCCTCGGACGTCAAGAGGTACAGAATTTGCTTGATACAACTGCCAAGAGTTATCCCAAACTGGTCGAGGAGCTCGTGCCCAACCTGATGAGTCTCGGAGGTGTCATGCGGGTGTTGCAGAATCTTCTGCGCGAAGAGGTGTCCATCCGGGACATGCGAACCATACTGGAGACCTTGGCGGATCACGCCCCCAAGACCCAGGACGAGGACCTGCTCACGGAATACGTCCGCCAGGCCCTGGCCCGGCAGATCAGCAACAGGGCAGCGGGGGAGAACAGTCTCCTGCCGGTTATCACCCTGGATACCGAGTTGGAGGAAACGATTCAGAAATCGGTGCAGTATTCCGGCCAGGGCAGTTATCTGGCCCTGGAGCCACGCACCGCGGAACGGCTTCTCACCAGTCTCTCCGAGCAGATCAAGCAGTCGGGCTCCGGAACCCATCCCGTTCTGTTGTGCGCGCCAAATATCCGACCGCATGTAAAAAGATTGACTGAACAATATCTGCCACAACTGCCCGTGCTCTCCTACAACGAGATAACGCCGCAGCTACAAATCCAATCCCTGGGAACGGTGCAGATCAATGCAAGTTAGGGTCTTCGAAGCGGAGAATATGCAATCGGCCCTGCGCCAGGTGAAACAGGAGCTGGGGCCGAAGGCGATCATCATTTCCACCCGGACGGTGCGAAAAGGGGCGACCGGCGTCTTCAACAAGCCCAAGCTGGAAGTCACCGCGGCGCTGGAGACCGAAAGCGGGAAGGAGCCTTCGGGGCCGGATCCCAGAGGAAATGCTTCTTCCCCGCGATCCGGGGCCGCCCTGGCCCAGTCCGCCTACGCAAGGCATCAGTCGGGGCCCGCGGCGGAGAAGCCTTCCCCGGAAGCGCGCAGCTCCAGTCTGCGAGAGGAGAAAGGGAGCAATCGCCTGGACAATACCGCGCAAGGCGGATCCATGGAGACCATTCGGGGAGAGCTCGCCGAGTTGCGCCAGATGGTGAAGGATTTGCGGGTCTCCGGCGGCCGGGCGGGGCAATCCGCCCCGGATGGAAAGCTCGGCGATGGGCTGGGCAAAGCGGAAGCCGAGCCCCCGATATTGGGCTCGCTTCTGCAGAAGGGCATCGAATGGGAGGCCGCCTGCAAGATCGCGGCCCGGTTCGAGGAGCGTTTCGGGGAGCAGTGCTCCCTGGGGAGCAGCTCGCCCTGGGAGGGCATCAATTCCGTTCTGGCGGAGTCGGTCCGGGTCCGGGACCCGCTCTGGGGAGAACACGCGGGGCGGAAAAGGCGCGTGGCACTGGTCGGGCCCACGGGTGTGGGCAAGACGACCACGGTGGCCAAGCTCGCAGCCAACTATCTCAGCCGGGTCAGCCCCAAGGTGGCCCTGGTCACGGTGGACAACTACCGCATCGCGGCGGTGGAGCAGCTCAAGGTCTATGCCGAGATCATGAACATCTCCCTGGAGGTGGTGACCGCTCAGGAGCAGATCTCCTCCAAGCTGGCCCGGCACGAGGACAAGGACCTCATCCTGGTGGACACGGCAGGTCGGAGCCCGCAGGACGAGGCAAGCCTGCGGGAGCTGAACAGCTTCCTTTCGCCGGAGACCGGTGTGGAGAACCATCTGCTCCTTTCCGCATCCACAAGGGAACAGGATATGCAGAGGAGTATTCGCAGCTTCCAGACCCTGGGCCTGCACGGTCTCGTTTTTACCAAGATGGACGAATGCGAGGACTTCGGCGCCCTGTTCAACATCCACTTCCGCAACGAATTCCCCCTGTCCTATTTCACCACCGGCCAGAAGGTCCCGGAGGACCTGATGGCAGCCGAGGGAAGGTATCTCGCTGAACGAATAATGGATCAGACAAGAGAAACAAGCGATGTATAGCTCAGGCAATTACGAACAGGATCAGGCAGCGGGGCTCAGGCGCTTGAAGAACGAGGTGACCGGATTGGAAACACTCGAAACGGGGAGTCACGGATCAGCCAGGGTAATGGCCGTGTCGAGCGGCAAGGGCGGAGTGGGCAAGACCGCGGTTGTGGCCAATCTGGCCATTTGCCTGGCTCTGCAGGGGAAAAGGGTCCTGATCATCGATGCCGACCTGGGTCTGGCCAACATCGATGTCGTCTACGGCCTGTCCCCCAGATATACCCTGAATCAGTTCTTTTCCCAGGGCTTGAGCCTGACTGAGATCATGACCTCCGGTCCCAATGGAGTGAAAACCCTGCCCGCGGGATCGGGTATCCAGCAGCTCACCCGCCTGGACTCGGCCCAGAAGAGGCGCTTCATGGAGGAGCTGGAGGAGGTCCAGGAGGATTTCGATCTGGTCCTTATCGATACGGAGGCGGGTATTTCGGAGAACGTGACCTATTTCAACATAGCCGCCCAGGAAATCGTGATCGTGACAACTCCGGATCTCACTTCCATCACCGACGCCTATTCCCTGATCAAGCTCCTGGCTATTCACTATCGGGAAAAGGATTTCAACCTCCTGGTGAACATGGTCAACTCGGAAAAGGAGGGACTGGAGGTTTACCGCAAGCTGACCAAGGTCAGCAACAACTATCTGGACATCTCCATCAACTACCTGGGGAGCATTCCCCAGGACAAGCGGATGCGGGAGACGCTGCGCAAGCAGAATCCCATTGTCAATCTCTACCCCAATTCCAAGTCCAGTCAGGCCTTCAGCACCCTGACACAGGATTTGATGCGGGAGGTTCCGGAGAACAGTTTTAAAGGGTCGCTGCAGTTCTTTTGGAGAAGACTCCTTTCCTTGAACGGGACACAGACATGATTGAAGAACGACAACAGCATCACTACGGCGTGGAAGGAAACGGCGTTTCCCGGGAGCAGCGCACGGAACTCATCCGGATGCATCTGCCCCTGGTGGAATTCGTCGTGGACCGGGTCGCTCCCAATGTTCCGGCCTTCCTGAGCCGGGACGACCTCAAGGGAGCCGCCATGACCGGGCTCATGGAGGCTGCCAATCGGTTCGATCCGGGCAGGGGGTTTCAGTTCAAAACCTTTGCCGAGCATCGCATGCGCGGGGCTGTTTTCGACGAGATACGCAAGATGGATTGGTTTTCCCGCTCCATGCGGGAAAAGCAGTCCAGGCTGCACCGGGTGATTCACGAAGAGGAGGAGAGGCTGGGCAGAACTCCTGATGAGCAGGAGCTGGCCCGGGCCATGGGCCTGACCCTGGACAGCTATCACCAGCTCCTGAACGAGGTGGGGCATCTGGGATGCGTGAGTCTCAATCAGACCCTGGGCGATTCCGGGGAAGGGGACAGCTTTCAGGACAGCCTGGAGGACCATCGGGCGGACAAGCCTCAGGAGAGTCTGGAGAAAAGCGAGCTGACCGCAATTATGGCCGAGCAGATGGAAAAGCTCTCGGAGAAGGAACGTCTGGTCGTCTCCTTGTATTACTACGAGGAATTGTCCCAGAAGGAGATCTCCGAGGTCCTGGAGCTAACCGAGGGCCGAATCTCCCAGTTGCACAGTCAGGCCCTGCACAAGCTCAAGGTCAAGATGGACAAGGCGTTGGCCGACTGATCCAAAACCCCTGCAAATCCCTCTGGCTAAGGAAGGAGCGAGACATGGATATCGGCGCCCTGGTTATCAGCATCGGCTGTGTACAGATTCTGACCCTGGTCCTGTGCGGCGTCCTGTGGTGGTGCCTGCTCAGGCAGGAACGGACCATTCACAATTTGAGAACCCGGTATGCCACGACGCAGAGCGAGGCGTCCTCGTCGGAGGGAACGGCTGAAGAGGACAAGAGCTTTCACAGTGAATATCGCGAGGCGGAGATCCGGGCCTCTCTGCAGACAGCCGGCTCGACGCGGCACAGCCCCACGGAGAAGTACAAATACGTGGCCTGCATGGCGGACAAGGGACTGGGGGTGGACGATTTGGCCCGCAGTTTCGGCATTTCCAGCTATGAGGCGGAGCAGCTGGTGAACCTCTCCCGCTTGGCCAACGGGACGCAAAGCTAAAGGGAACAGCTCGGAGCGTGCCGTCCGCCTGCGCCAACTAAAGGATGGGGCATACTTCTCCGATAAAAGGAATACATTCGGAGATACAAAGGAGCAACCCGGCATGAGCTCAGGCATGTACAGCACCCTGTCCGGCGCAATGGCCGCCAGCCGGAACCTGCGGATCATCAGCAATAATTTGGCCAATATCAACAATTCCGGCTTCAAGAGGCAGGAGACGCATTTCGAGGCCCTTTTCCGGAACCGGATGCAGGCCTCCATTCCGGGCAATGGGATCAATTTCAGCCGGATCAGCCACACGAGCACGGACTTTTCCCAAGGGGGGCTGAAACGAACGGAAGGATCCCTGGATGTGGCCATCCAGGGCGACGGCTTTTTCAAGGTGGCGGG
>JAIPEP010000163.1 GCA_021737085.1 Desulfohalobiaceae bacterium
CAGGCCATCAGGCTACGCAAAAGAACGACTACCCCATCACCGTGCTTACCGGTCATTCCGTGAGCGAGGCCATCCTGTCCCCGAAGCCGATTGCCTATACCGGAATCACCAGTCCCGCAGTTGTTGTCGTTCTGGCCGAAGACGGAGTGAGGAGGCGAAAAAAGCTCTTCAGCCAACTGTCTCAGGAGACTCTCGTGCTCAAGGCTTCCGGAGTGGACATCCCCTCTACGGAAGCAACGGTCTCGGAGATCGACTTCAAGGCCATGGGAATCAAGGAGCCGAACTGGGCCCTTGCCTCCCTGGCCGCCCTGGCCGGAATGGGCAGGATCCTGAGCCGGGAGATGCTAGAAGCGGCCATTGGGCTACGCTTCCGGGAGAAACTGCAGGCCCCGGCCCTGGAGGTGGTGGATACGGCTATCAAAGGACGGATGACAGATGACGGGTGATAGAGGCCGAATGTCAGTGAACGGAGACCCGGGGTTGGACAAGTTCGTTCCGATCTCGGAGAAGGGATATCGAAGATCATTGTGAAACAGTGTTGATCACAAGGGAGAACGGTTATGAAGCCTGAGCTCCGGTTCTTCTCCCACAGAGAAATTGACTTGGTCCATGCCTCGGCCCTGGACGTCCTGCGGGATGTGGGCATGCGTCTCCCGTCCCGGGAGGCCCTCTCCGCCCTGGAGCAAGAGGGAGCGGGTATCGAAGGCGAGGATCTGGCCAGGATACCCCCGCAGGTTGTGGACAAGGCTTTGAAGAGCGTCCCCAAACGGGGCCAGGCGGTCCTTTACGCCCGGGATCCGGATTGGGACATTTCCTTCGCGGAACATGATCCGCTCCTGTCCTGCATGACCATGGCGACGAGCGTTCTTGATCCGGAGAGCGGTGAGCGCCGCTCCGCCACAAGCGAGGATCTGGCACGACTGACGCGCATCGCGGAACAGTGCGACAACATCGGCGTCAGCGGCGGCCTGGTGACGCCGCAGGAGGTCCCAAGGGACTACAACGACTGGTACACCTGGGCCATCTGCCTGCAGAACTCCCGCAAGCATGTCACCGGCGGGATGTACGGGGCCAGCTGCGTGCGCGACGCCGCGGAGATGGCCTCTTTGGCGGTAGGCGGCATGGAGGCCTTCCGGGAGAGGCCCTTCATCTCCGGATGGGTTCTCACCCTGCCCCCATTCAATATTGACCAGGCCTCCCTGGAGGCCATGGTGGAGATGAGCCGCTGGAACATTCCCAGCATCATCAGCTCCGGCCCCATGCTGGGAGCATCCTCCCCTGTGGATATCCCCACGACTTGCGTCCAGGCCCATGCGGAGATCCTGGCCTGCCTCACCGTAACCCAGCTCATCAATCCCGGAGCGCCGGTTGTCTACACCAGCTTCGCCCGGGGCATGGACATGCGCACCGGCGGGGTGACCATGGGCGGTCCGGAGTTCGCCGTTCTCAAGGGCGCCATGTCCCAGATGGGGCGCTATCTGGATCTTCCCGTGCGTATGCCGGGCATGCTTCGCGACGCCAAGATCCTGGACGCCCAGGCTGGATTCGAGACCGGGCTGACCGGAAGCCCGGCCGCGCTCGGCGCGGACCTGATCGACTCCATGCAGCTCGACTCGGACCTCATGGTGGACTTTGCCGATCCCGTGTTCTGCAACGAGTGCATGGGGGCGCTCAAGCGCATGGTCCGGGAAATGGACCTGGAACGGGACGGCCTGAATCTTGATCTCCTGCGCGAGGTCGGTCCGGGCGGGACCTTCATGATGCACGAGCACACTTTTCAGAATTTCCAGACCGAGCTGTGGTTTCCGGAAATCACGGAGCACCGGGACTGGGAGGTGTGGAAGCAGGACGGTGCGCCGGACATCCGGAGCAAGGCCCTGAAACGAGCCAAGGAGATGATGGACCGGGACACGGGAGGTCTGGCTCCGGAAACTCGGGAGCGGATCGACCGGGTCGTGGAAAAAGTCATCCACGGCTCCTAAGAGCAATCCAAATCCAAGGAGGAGGACTATGCAGGATGAAAGCACGAACGCCGTGGACTGGAAAAACATCGAGTGGCTCGTCTTCATCATCAGCGGGGGCGTCCTGCTCTTTTTCGTGATCGCCTCCCTGATCAACGTCGAGGCAGTGTCCGGAGCCGTGGATGCAGCCTTTGCCTGGTCCGCCAAGTACTTCGGGAACTACTGGCAATGGCTCGTTTTCCTCAACTTCATCATCGCCATCGTGATCGCCTTCTCCAGGCTCGGCAAGGTCAAGCTGGGCCACCTGGACAAACCGGAGTTCAGCACCTTCCGCTGGATCTCCATCATCATGTGCACCCTTCTGGCAGGGGGAGGTGTTTTCTGGTCCGCGGCGGAGCCGATGTACCACTTCCTCACTCCGCCGCCCTCCTTCACCGGAGTTGAGGGGTCCACAGAGGCGGCGGTTGTTCCCGCCATGGAGCAGGCCTTTCTTCACTGGGGATTTCTGGCCTGGTCCATCCTGGGCACCTGCGGGGCGATCGTGCTCATGTATTCCCACTACCACCGCGGCATGCCCCTAAAGTCCCGGGCGCTTCTCTACCCCCTCTTCGGCGAGCGGATCATGTACAACAACTGGGGCAAGGTGGTTGAGGCCCTGTGCATCCTCGCAGTGGCAGCCGGAACCATCGGTCCCATCGGATTCCTCGGTCTGCAGGTCAGCTACGCCCTGCAGGAGCTCTTCGGGATTCCGGATGTGTACATGACCCAGCTCACGATCATTATCGCCCTGATCATCCTCTATACCATCTCCGCGGTCACCGGCCTGCACCGGGGCATTCAGTTCCTCAGCCGCTTCAACGTGATCTTTGCCTTCATCCTGGCTGGCATCATTCTGCTGGTCGGGCCGGCAGGATTCATCGCGGACACCTTCTCCACCTCCATGGGTACCTACTTGAGGGATTTTACTCGCCTTAGCCTCTACCGCGGGGACAGCTCCTGGCTCTCCTGGTGGACGGTCTTTTTCTGGGGATGGTTCGTGGGCTACGGGCCGCTCATGGCCATCCTTGTGGCCCGTATATCCCGGGGCCGAAGCATCCGGCAGATCATCTGCGGCGTGGGCGTCATCGCTCCCATCGCCACCCACATCTGGTTCACAGTCCTCGGCGGAAGCGGGATTTTCTTCGAGCTGCAGAATCCCGGAGTCATCTCCGAGCCGCTCAATGCCAGCGGCCTGCCCGCGGCCCTGGTGGCAATCGTGCAGCAGCTGCCGGGTGCCGTGATCCTCGTGCCCGCGTTCCTGGTGCTCATCTTCATCTTCCTGGCCACGACCGGCGACTCCATGTCCCTGTCCATCGCCATCTGTTCCACGGGATACGAGGATCCTCCCCGCGGCATGCGGGTATTCTGGGCCATCCTCATGGGCGTCGTGGCCGCGCTGCTCATCTACATGGGCGAGGGCGGCATCGGGGCGCTGCAGTCCTTCATCGTGATCACCGCGGTGCCTGTGGGCCTGATCATGCTCCCCAGCATCTGGGACGGGCCGCGCTGCGCCATGCGGCTCTATGATGAGCAGCGGAATGAAATTGAGGGGCGCGGTTGAATCTGACAGGGAGCAAGAAGCGGTTTCCTGATTCATCACGAGAAGGGCACTGGTCAGGAACGAACAGGATTCGTCCACCAGCGCTGCGACTGGACGTGCCTCTCTGGATTTGTTGGCAACTGCGAGTTCTCCACCCGGATTGCTGATCTGATCATGTGTCTGATTGAAAAAAAATGTTCGGATTAGATCCGGGTGGTTACAGGAGAAGATGTGGGAACGCACGGGAATCAATTCCAGATACTTGGGATCCGTAACAGTTTAGCGCTATGAAAAAAATTTCAAACAACCCCCAAAAAACTCTACGTCATTTTATGAGTTTTGATATGATTTCCGCATGGCCGATCAGGATATCCTTTTTAGATTCCGCTCCCAGGAGTACACGCGGGATGACCTGGATTATATCCGTGAGGTCATAGCGCAAAATTACGACCTGGGCCGGATACACATATCTCGTATTCTGGCCCGGAGCTGGAACTGGCGACAACCCAACGGCAAGTTTCGAAACTTTGCTGTCCGAGACACCCTCCTTCGGATGGAAGAGGCCGGACTCGTTGAGCTGCCGCCTCGAAGAACCCATAAAAACAATAAGAACAGGGCCAACAAGCCCTTACAGATTCCGCTCTTTGACAATACTCCGCTTGAGGGGCCGGTTAAGGATTTTCCTGGACTTTGCGTGCACCAAGCTACCGGCCACTCAAAGACGGTCTGGAAGTATCTCTTGCACCGCTACCACTATCTGGGCTGCCCCAGACCGGTTGGTGCCCATCTCTGCCAAGTGGCCACCCTCGGGGAACAGGTGGTTGGCTGCCTGGCCTGGGCCAGTGCGGCCTGGAAGATTGCTCCCAGAGATCGGTTCATCGGCTGGGATGAGGCCACAAAGCGCCGGAATCTGCCCTTTGTGGTTTCCAATGTGCGCTTTCTCATCCCGCCCTGGATCAAGATCGAGCATCTGGCATCAAAGCTGCTCTCCCGGGGCCTCAAGAAGCTTGTGCCCGAATGGCAGCGGCTCTATGGCCATCCGGTGCATTTGGCTGAAACCTTTGTGGATGTGTCCCGTTTTCAGGGAATCACCTACAAGGCCGCCAACTGGATCTACCTGGGCCAGACCAAGGGGAGCGCCAAAAAGGGCAACTCCTACCACTTCCATGGATCCAGGAAGGCTATTTATGTCTACCCTCTGCATTCCCGGTTCAGGAGGTATCTGTTGTCATGAACCGGGAAGAAGCCATTGCCATCCTGGATATGCAGGACCGGGAAGCGGCCATTGAACGGATTATGGAACTCGGGGAGAAAGCTCGAAAATACGACCAGCTCATGCAGGCCAATGCAGCTGAGCCATCAGGGCAAAGACCCGTATATACCAAAAAGAACAAAACCCAAAAGACCAAGAAGCCGGGGCGCAAGAAAGCTCATCCAGGCAGTAGGCGCAAGGTCCCGCACAGGATAGACCATTACCGGGAGCATAAGCTGGATCATTGCCCTCACTGCCATAGCCGGGTGCATCCCGGGAGCAAGTCATATACACGCTATACTGAGGACATTCCGCCCATAGAGCCGGAAGTCACAGAACATACGGTCTATCAGCATTGGTGTCCCGTTTGCCGGGATTTTGTATCCGCTCCCATCACCAAGGCCATGGAGAATGCCAACCTGAGCCTCAGGCTCGTGGTGCTAACGGCCTGGCTGCATTACGCCTTGGGTATCAGTGTCAGGAACGTGGTCAGACTCTTCAGTGTGGTTTGCTCCTTTCCCGTCACTGCCGGAGGGCTTACCCAAGCATGGGTCAGGCTGGCCTATCTGCTTCGACCCGAATATGAAGGCATTTTGGAGCAGATACGACACAGCGCAGCCCTGTTTGCCGATGAGACCGG
>JAIPEP010000164.1 GCA_021737085.1 Desulfohalobiaceae bacterium
CCGGGGAGCACAAGGCAAAAAAGCAGCCCGCAGAACCAGATTATCTTGAATCGCTTCATTCTGTTGCTCCTCCGGCTCTTCCGGCCCGACCTAGGGAAGATGCTGGGGCCTCCTTTCCCTATTCCGGCAGAATTGTCCCTAACCATGTGTCTTCAGAGGAATATAAGGCTATTCTATGAGATCAGCGAACAGGTCCGGCATGGAATAAATTCGGCCAGCAGGCTTTGTGCGGAGCCACTTGGCCGCCCGCAGGGCTCCCTGGGCGAAAGTGTTCCGGGAATAGACCCGATGGGTCAGATCGATGCGCTCCCCGGGGCCTAGAAAATGAACCGTGTGCTCGCCTACTACGTCACCCCCGCGGAGGGACTGGACTCCGATCTCCTTTTCCGGTCGTTCCCCGATCATGCCCTGCCTGGCGTAGCGCAAGGCGCCTTCCTCCCATCCCCGCAATTCAGCCATGATCCGGGCCAGTTTCACGGCTGTGCCGCTGGGTGCGTCCTTCTTGTGCTTGTGGTGGATCTCCGAGATCTCCAGGTCATAGTCCGGTCCGAGAAGGGCGGCCAGCTTGGGAAGGATCTCTAGCAGCACATTGATGCCCACGCTCATATTCGGGGCCATGAATAAGGGGATATTGAGTGCGGCCTCCTCCAGGATTTGGTTCTGGGGGTCGTTGAATCCTGTCGTTCCGATGACCACCGGATTCTCGCTCTCCGCGGCTGCCTTCACCGTTTCCACAGTGGCTTGGGGATGGGAGAAATCCACGACCACCGCGCCGGGATGCTCTGAGAATACATTCCGCGGATCAGAGTCCGCTAACAAATCCCCTGCCCGGATCTGCTCCAGACGTTCCTCTTGCTCCACGACGCCCACCAGGCGCAGGTCCTGATCCTGTCTTGCCAAATCGACCAGCGTGGAGCCCATACGTCCACCAGCCCCCATAATGATAACTTTTGTTTCAGCCATAACACCCTCCCCCTTGTTTCGGATGTCAGATTAGGGATACTCCACATTGGTGGTAGAGTATTTTATGGGCAACAAGGCTTCCGGCTGCCTCAATTCTCTGAGGAGGAAAGCTCGAGCTCCCGGACGCGCTCCTTCATTGGGGCCAGCTCCTCCTGCAGCTCCTTTTTGTTGCCCACCAGAAGGATCTTCATCTTCTCCGGGTGCAAATATTCCTCGGCAACCCGTTCCACATCACCCCGATCCACGTCTTTCACTTCCCCGATCAACTCCTTGAAGCTGTCCCCATCCATGCCCTTGTAGGCATAGTGAATGCGCCTCTGCAGGACCTTCTGCGGCGTGTCGTAATTAAACACCAGGGAATTCAGGAAACGGTCCTTGGCCCGGGGGACCTCCTCCGGGGCGACGCCCTCGCTGCGGACAGCCTTGAGCTCCTTTTCCACTGCCCGGATGGCTTCCAGGGTCGTGTCCGACTTGGTCCGGACGCCGACAAAGAACATTCCCGGATAGTCTATATTGCATCCGTATCTGCCGAAGACCGAATAGGCCAGGCCGCGCTTGGTCCGGATCTCCTGGAAGAGCCGACCGGAGTAGCCCCCGCTCAGGACCTCGTTCAGGACCTGGAGGCCGGGATAGTCCGGGTTCCTGCGCAGATCGCCTATGTGGCCCATGAGGATGTAGGTCTGGTTCACATTGGGCTTGTCCACCAGATGCACGGATCGCTGGTAGCGATAATCCACCTCGGGAAAATCGAGCTCGCTCCGCCCCGCTTTCACTCCGGAGAAGGCCTCGCGCAGTCGATCCTTCATCTCCTCCGCGTCGAAGTCGCCCACAAGGCCCACATAGAGGTTTCCGGCCTGCACGGCTTGTTCGTGGAAACGCACCAGGTCTTCGCGATCGATCGTATCCACGGTCTCGTACTGCGGCACCCTTGCGTACACCGAATCCTCGCCGTAGATGAGCTTCTTGTACTTGCGGATGGCGACATCCCTTTGCTCGTCATTGCGGCGGGAAATGGAGGTCCGCAGCTGCTGTTTGGCCAGGGCGATCTTGTCCTCGGGGAAGCGGGGATTTTGCAGGACATCCATGAACACAGGCAACAGGCGCGGGAAATCCTTTTTCAGGCAGTTGAGGCCGGCGCTGCCGGAACCCAGGGAAAAGGAAAAGCTCATTTTCGCGGCCCTGTTCTCCAAAAGCGCATCCAGAGCCGTGCCGGGATGTTCCTCGCTCCCGCCGCTTCGCATAGCGTCGGCGACAATGCGCGCAAGCCCCTCCTTGCCCTCGGGAACCTGGATTGCACCGGAGCGAAGGGTTACCTGCATATCGATCAGGGGAAGCTCGTGGTCCTCAAGGAGGAAAAAGCGCACCCCGTTGTCCAGCTCGAAGGTGCGCACCTCATACTCCGGCCAGCTCACGGACCGCTCAAAGCGCAGGTCTTCGAGGCTCTCCGGACCCGGGCCGTGCTGGGCGCAAGCCGTCAGTAGACCGACCAGGAGGAATACGAGCAAAACAATTCCGGTCCAGGAGCCGGCAATATTCCACCATCTCCGCATGGATTACTCCGTCTGTTTCTCGTCCTCATGGACCAACTTGGCCACGGTCATGTTCTCCTTCCGCAGATAGGTTTCAGCCGCCCGGCGCACCTGTTCCGGGGTAACCTCCTCCACGCGGTCCAGATAGGTGAACACCCTGCGCCAGTCCCCCAATTGGCCCTCCGCTTGGGCGAAGGACTTGGCCAGCCCCAAATTGTAGTCCAGCCCACGGATGAGCTCCGCGCGGATCGCTGTCCTGGCCCGCTGCAGCTCCTCGGTATCCACCCCTTCTTTCCGGATCCGCTCCAGCTCGCCCTCGATCTCTTTTTCCAGCTCCTCGAGACCCACGCCACGAATGGGCACGGCAAAAACCACGAAGAGCGAGGGGTACTTGTAACCGGGATAGCCGTTGAAGGCCGATACATGTGCGGCAATGCGCTTCTCCTGCACCAGCTCCTGATAGAGGCGCGAGGTTCGCCCTCCCGCCAGGATCCGTGCCAAACAGTCCAACGCGGGAGCATCTGAATCGCTGCGCGCCACGGAATGATAGGCCCTGGCATAGGCGGGCTGATTCACTGTGGTCCGCGTGAGGCGCATTTCCGCCTCCTGTTCCGGCTCGGCGGTGACATGATCCAACAGGGGATCGTCTTTTCCGGACATCCCGCCGAAATAACGCCGTGCGAGCTCCCGTATGCGACCGGGATCCACATCTCCGGCAACGGCAACTGTAATGTTGCCGGGACGGTAGAACCGCTCGTAGAAATCCTGCAGATCACTCGGGCCAAGATTCTTTAGATCCGAGGTCCAGCCGATGGTGGGGCTGCCGTAGGGATGGGCGCTGTAGGCAGTTGCAGTCAGCTGTTGGATCAGGCGGCCGATGGGGTTGGACTCCACACGGCTCCGCCGCTCCTCCAGCACAACCTGTCTTTCCGTGAAAAACTCTCGCCATACGGGGTTTCTCAACCGTCGGGACTCCATGTAGAACCACAATTCCGCTTTATTCGCGGGCAGGCTGCACTGGTACATGGTGTAGTCCGCGGAAGTAGCGGCATTGAGATCCACTCCCCCCTCTTGCTCAATGATGCGGGAGAATCCGTTGGGTTTGACGTACTGGCCGGCCTTTTTCCGCAGCGCCTTTAGCTTTTTCCGGAGTTGCTCCAGCTTTTTCCCGTGCGAACCCTCTACGGATTCCAGACGTCTGATCCGCGCGTAAACCCGTTGGATTTCCTTGAGTAGCGGCTTTTCCTTGCTCCAGTTCGTGGTTCCGATGGTAGGAGTGCCCTTGAAGGCCATGTGCTCCAGAACATGGGCCAGACCAGTCTTGCCCCGCGGTTCATTCACGCTGCCCGCATCCACAAAGGTTACAAAGCTGGCCACAGGGGCCTGGTGCCGCTCTACAACCACAAAGCGCATACCGTTTTCCAGGGTAAATTCCGTTACCCTGTCCTCGAAACGGTCGAGATAATCCAGGGACCCATCGCTGGCCAAGCAGACGGAACAGGAAAAAAGGAGACATAGGCAGGTGGCAATTAGGGCCTTTCGCATAAAATGGCTCTCGATTCAGTGAGTTATACGCGCAACGCATCTCTACGCGCCATATAATGCGGAATGAGATGAGGCCACGAGGTGATTTGTTCTGCTCTGCCTTTCATGCTATATTTTATCCCTGGTTTCAAGCAAGCACAGATAGGCTTTCGGGATTTTTGGCCCCAAAGATCCCCGCCTTCTCATCCCCTCTAACTCTAAGCTAGGCAAAACATTCAGGCCACTGAAATGACCAGGATTGCGTTTCTCGCAGGCCTTTTCCTTACCCACGCAGCCGTTTACCTCACTCTGCTCCTTCTGGTGGCAGTGTTGATCCTGCCTCACTATTTCAATCGAGAAAAGGTGCGCGATCTCCTAACTGAGAGGATCACTGCAAGGGCCCCGACTGCAGAGGTGCGTCTTGGACAGGCCAGACTTGTATTCCTGCCCTTTCCCCACCTCAGCCTGGGGGATCTTTCCATCACCTTCCCCGACCGGGGGATGATACACATCGCGGGCTTAAAGGGGTACCCTGAACCACGGAGCCTCTTCACTGCCTCCATCAGACCGGAAAGCTTCCATTTGCGAAGCCCCACGTTCATCATCCGCAATCCGCAAGCGATAGCTTCGCCTGAACCTAGCGAAGGAAATGGGGGCCTGTTTTCCCTGCTGCGGGAGATGCCCACAGTGGAGGGCACTATCAGGGACGGCAAGCTGAAGGTTTACGGGAAGAACCCCCTCCTGATCCGAAAAATCCAGGCAGATCTGTCTATCGCGAAAAAAGTGCGACTTAGTCTGCAGGCCAGCTCCAACTTCAGCAGCAAGTTGATGCTGAATATGCGCAGTGAAGGGAACCGTACGGAGCTGAGAGCAACCTTGCAAGCTAAAAGGCTCCGTCTACAACGCCTGGCTCCCTATCTGTCCCTGGATGCGGCACAAAGGATCGCCTCCTCCCGTATCGGTCTGGAGGCCGAGATCAGCCTTACCGACTGGGGCGAATACACTGCAGAAATAAACTTATCCCCCTCCCGGTTATCTCTGACCACCCCTCGCGGCAGGTATGACCTACGCTTGAATTCGGGTCGAGCCTCCGTCGCCGGCGATGGAAACGGGACCCGGGTTCGGCTAAAAAACCTGGACTTGGCCAGGCCGCGCCTCCAACTCAGCGGAAATATGACCCTGGGCTCTGGAGCCATCGGGTTGGGGCTAGATCTCAAGGCGCGCAAGGTCCGGGTTCCCTCCTTGGCCTCGGCCTGCATGGGTCTGTTCCCCAAGGAGAAAGCCATTAAGGAAGCATTCTCCATTGTTCAGAAGGGCACATTGCCCTGGGCAAGGGTCGCCGCCAAGGGGAAGAATCCGGACAGTCTGCTGTCCGATCTGACCATCCGAGGACGCCTG
>JAIPEP010000165.1 GCA_021737085.1 Desulfohalobiaceae bacterium
CCCGCCGCACCACAGCAGCCGTTTTGCCGGTTCCAGAGTCTGGGACAGGGGTCCAGACGTTTTGGAAATACCAGGGCCAGACCCTTTCGTTGACCGCGACGGAGAACACCTTTTCCCGGAAGGCGTTGATGTCGCCCTCGGACAGGGGGGCGGTCTGTACCACGCAGCAGCACATGGAGCCGTCCTCGCTCATGGCGTAGTCAGTGGCGTAGGGAAAGAGCTCCTCCCAAGTGTCCTGATCGCGGACCATGCCGTAGAAGCCCCCCTTTTGTACCGCTGCGGAGATGACCTCTCCTGTATCGCTGAACAGCGGATTCCAGATATAGTCGTATTCCTCTGGCCAAGAGGCGTCCTCGACTCGCATGGTCCACGCACCCATGCTGGAGACAAAGGCGGTGAGGCGATTGTCTGGAGTGAAGCGGAGCATCCAGGCGTTGTCGAACTCCTCTTCCTGGAGGCCCCCGTTGTTTCCGATTCGGCATTCTCCCTCGGAAAAGCTCAGGATGTGACCTACTCTTTCTCCATTGGGGCTAAATTGAACCTCGATGATACGTCGGGCGTCCTGAGGGAGATCCTGTAAATCGCAGATTATGCGCTCTCCACGTGTCCAGTCCATCTCTTGCGGCATAGCGCGTCTCCGATAGGGTGTGCAGGCATTTTTTTCCTTTATAGCATAGTTTGTGTAGGCCGTCATCCCGTAAGCCCGTATTCTGCGAGCAGCTAGCTCCCCTTCTTCTTTTGTTAAAAGAAGAAACAAGAAAATCAGAGGATTGTATCACCACTTTTTTGTTTCTTTTGGGTAAAAGAGACCTCAGCTGGTTTCCGGAGAGAGACTAGCGGAAATAACGCGTTTGCATGGATTGGCAAAAGTGGTAATATAATTAAAAACATGACTATCTGAATTTTTTTATGATTCTAAATCAAACCATGGGGTCTGTTCTTCCATTTATTTTGCAGAGCAATGTGCTCCAGTGTGTCCGGCTGGCAGTGGATCTCCTTTAGGCCCAGGGAGACATCCGTGAGTTGTGGAGCACGCAGCGTGCCCGGATAGGGAGTGTATTTCCGGATTTCATGGTAGAGTTATATGTGGCTTTTTGGGGAGAATATACGACGAAGGCTCCTCTTCAAGGTCCTTTTGACTGCCGGGGTGATTCTGCTCGGTAGCATCGGACTGTGGTCCTACTATAATGTAAGCTATCAGAGGAGTACTCTCTGGGACAATGTGGAGGACCATCTTGTGCGGCTTACGGAGACCATCAGGCTCGGGGCCAGGTATGCCATGCTCCATAACGCCCGGGATGACATCAAGCAGATAGTGGGTAACATCGGAAAACAGGAAGGGATAAACAATATCCGCATATTCAACAAGAAAGGAGAGATCGCCTTTTCCAACAGCAGGGAAGAATTGGGCAGGCGCGTGGGAGTGCAGGATAGCAGATGCCGTATTTGCCACAAACAGGACCCGCCCAACACCGAGCTGAAGCGGGAGAAGCGAATCCGCGTTTTCCGGGACGAGTCAGGAAAGCGCTATATGGGGATTATCAGCCCTATATACAACGAACCCTCTTGTTACAAGGCCCCTTGCCACGCCCACAGGAAGGAGGAAACTGTTCTGGGGCTTCTGGATGTAGTTGTCGGGCTCAAGGCGACGGATAGTGAGCTTGCCGCCTATGAGCAGGACACCCTGTTGTTCGCCGCCTTCGTTTTCCTGGCCACATTCTCCGCCCTGGTCTTTTTCGTGCAGCGCTTCATAAACAGGCCAGTCACTGGAATGATCCGGGCCACCCAGAAGATCGCCAGAGGGGAACAGGTTACCCGGCTGGAGGTGGGTCAGCAAGATGAGATGGGGCAGCTGGCCCGGGCTATAGAGGACATGGGGCTGGAGATCGAGCAGAAGCACAAGGAGATTACCCGGGAACGGGAGAGATACCAACAGCTCTACGAGTTGGTGCCCTGCCTGATTACTGTCCAGGATCGCCAGTATCGTTTGATCAGCTACAATCGGGAGTTCGAGAAAAAGTTTGCCCCCAAGCGCTGGGAGCACTGCCATAGGGCCTACAAGGGCCGGGAGCAAAAGTGCGTGGAATGTCCCGTGGAAAAGACGTTCCGGGATGGATTGGTCCATACCAGTGAAGAGTCGGGATACGTAAGGGACGGAAGCCAGGCCCACTGGCTGGTTACTACCGCCCCTATCTTCAATCCGCGGGGCAAGGTGGAAGCGGTAATGGAGCTGTGCCTGGACATCACCGCCAGAAAGCGATTGGAAGAGGATCTGCGTCATTCGGAGAACAAGTACTGGGCCATATTTAACAACATCCCCAATCCGGTGTTTGTGCTAGACACGGAGGAGCTAACCATCATCGACTGCAATGATAGGGTCCCCTCTCTGTACGGCTATCTGAAGCAGGAGCTGCTGCAAACTAATTTCTTGGATCTCTTTTTGGAGAAGGAGCGAGAGGAATACGCCGAGCTGCTCGCCTCCTCCCGGTATATCCAGCGAAGCCGTCAACAGACCAAGGATGGCGGTATCGTGTATACAGCTATCCGGGTCTCGCCTTCGGAGTATAACGACCGCAAGGTGCTTTTGGTCACGGCAAGCGATATCACCAAGCGTCTGGAAACCGAGCAGCAGCTAATCCAGTCCAGCAAGATGACCACTCTGGGCGAGATGGCCTCTGGAATCGCCCATGAGCTCAATCAGCCGCTGACGGTGATCCGGACAGCGAGCAACTATCTGGCTCGGAAGCGGGATGATCCGGCCTCCCTGTCCGAGGAAACAGTGGGGGCCATGCTCGAGGAGATAGACGCCAACGTGGAGAGGGCCACCAAGATCATTAACCATTTGAGAGAGTTCAGCCGCAAGCCGGAGGTCCGGCTGGAGAATGTCCAGCTCAACTCTGTGCTGCAGAGCGCTATGGACATTTTCAGCCAGCAGCTCAAGCTGCGCGAGATAGAGGTGGCTTGGGATCTGGAGCAGGATTTGCCCTCGATTTGGGGAGAGCCGAACCAGTTGGAGCAGGTCTTCATCAACCTGCTCCTCAACGCGCGGGACGCAATCGAGGAAAAGGCGGGCCGGGTGCCGGAGGCGGAAAAGCGCATTGAGCTAGCCACCTGGTCTCAGGGGAACAGGGTCTTTGTCCGGATCGAGGACACCGGCCGGGGTATTCCCAAAGCGATCAGGGAGAGGATCTTCGAGCCCTTTTTTACCACCAAGGAAGTGGGCAAGGGAACTGGTCTGGGTTTATCCATCAGCTACCGCATAGTTCAGGACTGCGGCGGCGTGATTGGAGTGGAGTCGAAAGAGGGACGCTACACAAGGTTTACTCTGGAGTTCCCCAGGGCGGAGGATGCCTGATGACACGTCGGCTTCTTTTTGTCGACGATGAGGCCGCCATACGCAGGGTCTTTTCCGTGAGCCTCCGAGACATGGGCTATGAGGTGGAAACTGCCCAGAACGGAGAGGAGGCCCTGTCCCGGATCTCGGAATCCCGGCCGGAGATAGTCATCTCCGATATCAAGATGCCGGGCATGGGTGGTCTGGAGCTCTTGAAGCGGATCAAGTCGGAGCATCCGGATATCGAGGTCCTGTTGCTCACCGGATTCGGGGACATGGACACCGCAGTGCAGGGCCTACGTCGGGATGCTGCGGATTTTTTGGCCAAGCCGGTCCAGGAGGAGACCCTCAGGGAGGCCCTGCGCCGGACGGAGGAACGTATCGAGCTAAAGCGACAGGCCCAGGAGTACACGGACAGCCTGGAGAGCCAGGTGGAACAGCGGAGCCGTGAGCTCGGGGATGCACAGAAGTGGGCCCTGGCAGGCCAAGCCGTACTGGGGCTGTCGCATACCATTAAGAATATTGCCGGTGGCCTGGAGGGGAGTATTTATCTCCTGGAGCAGGGCCGGGAGCAGGAAAGGGCCGAATACCGCGAGCAGGGCTGGGAGATGCTCAAGAGCAACGTGTCCACGCTCAAGGAGCTTTCCCTGGAGCTCCTCCAGCTGGCCAGGCCACAATCCCTGCGGCTGGAGTGGTGCGATCCCAACCGGCCGCTCAGGGATGTGCATGCCCTGTACGCGGATAAGGCGAGCTACCAAGGGGTGGAGATGGTTACGGAGTTGGATCCGGACCTGCCCCTGGTGCGAATGGATCCGGAATCGATGCGTAAATGTGTTCTGAATCTGGTGCAAAACGCTTTCGACGCAGTCCTGGAGGAGGAGAAGGGTGCTGTCCCGCGGATTCTGCTTCGCAGCTATAGATGTTCCGGATCGGGAGTGACCCTGGAGGTCGAGGACAACGGCTGCGGTATGGACGAGGGAACGCTAAGCAAGCTGGGTCTACCCTTTTTTAGCGGTAAGAGCCGGGAAGGCTTCGGCCTGGGGGTGATGTTCAGCAAAAAGGCGGTAATGGAGCACCAAGGCAGTCTGGACTGGGAATCTAAGCTGGGGAAGGGTACCCGCTTCAGCGTGTGGCTGCCGGAGTCTCCCCATAGCGGTGACAGGGCAGGGACAGAGGAGCCCGGAGCCTGATCCAGTGTCCGGATTGGGCATAGGGGCAGGCTTTTGGTAAACTTACAATTGACAGGGAACAAATGTATGGGCCGGGAGAGCTTGCGCCTGACAGCCGAGGGTGGGCTAACAACACAGACAGGAGGTTCTCTGAGCTCCGATCCCTTGGCATGTCTCGGCTCCTGTCTCACTCTGGATCCGGACTGCACCCTGCGCTCCTTTTTTCGCTGTATCGAGGCCTATCCGGATCTGGCCCGGCTCAGCCCGTTTTTCCCCTCTTGCCTTGAAGAGGCAGCGAGGTGGCCGTCAGAGGGCTGCACCACTCCCCGCCTGCGTTACCTGGAGCTAATGAAGAGGGTGGAGCTGATTGGCGCCCCGGGAGAACGCAGTCTCCAGATCTACTGCTTGTTCTATGCAGTGGGAGAGGAGGAGGCCCACGATGTAAAGGAGCTCGCCTACGGCGAGATCCTGGATCAGCCCCTCCAGCTGGGGCCCCTTCGGCACGTGGTTTTTGGGGACAGCATGGACAGTCTGGATTTCGCTACCAGCTATACCCTTTTTGAGGCAGTGGATACCATTATCTGGCATTTGAGCTTTCAGGGAGCACCCCATAAATGCAGTCTTTAATGCAACCCAAGGAGATGAGCTATGTTTGAACGGGTCCTTTTCGCCACAACCGGTTCGCCAGCCTGCGACAACGCGGCCAAGGTCGCCTTCGATCTGGCCAGGGTGCACGAGGCCCACTTGATCATATTCCATGTGCTCGGCCTGCCCTCCCATGGCTACAGCCAGCTCGTCCGCGACGTGCGGACCGGCGAAGAGGAGGAGGTCAGCGAGGACTACCGGCAGTGGGTAGAGGAGGAGCTGAAGAATACTTACGACCTTCAGATGCAGA
>JAIPEP010000166.1 GCA_021737085.1 Desulfohalobiaceae bacterium
TTGACTGAATGAGCCGTGTCCCTTCGAATCGCCTCGCTTCATTTTCCTGCTTGGTAGCGCCCGGGTCGGCCCGGGAATGAAAGTTGTTTCCAGAGCTGACTAGAAAATGCCCGGGAACAGGACATAGCAGAAGAAAAGGCCCAGAATGCCCACCACCGTGCCGTAGAGCAACAAGGGCAGGACGTTGCGCTTGAGGATGATCCCCTCCATGCCCACCAGGCCCACGGTTGCGGATGCGGCGACAATGTTGTGGATGCAGACCATGTTCCCCATGGCCCCTCCCACCGCCTGCAAAGCGACAACGATCTGCCGGGGCAGCTCCAGCTCGCCTGCGATGCCGTACTGGAACTGGGCGAAGAGCAGGTCGGAGACAGTGTTGCTGCCGGTGATAAAGGAGCCCAAAGCCCCGACAAAAGCGGCAAAGAAAGGCCAGGAGGCGCCTGCGAGGGCTGCCACGCCCTGGGCCATGACCAGGGGCATGGATTCGTACCCCGCCGCGTTCAGGCTGGAGTTCTTGAAGATCTGGACCAGGGCCACGGCAAAGAGCAGGGCGATGGTGGGGTTTTTCATGCGCCTCAAGGCAGTGCCCCAGGCACGTGCCACCTGAGCCGGGCCCATCCGGTGCATGGGAATCGTGAGCAGGGCCACGAGGATAAAGGGGACCACACCCGGGTTGTACAGGGGCTGCAGGGAGTAGGTGATCCCCTCCCGGCCCAGGATGTGGGGGATGCTGATCTCCCAGGTCCGCACCCACTCGTTAAGGGGCAGAAAGGAGACACGTGTCGCCACCAGGAACAGGCCCACCAGCACGTAGGGCAGCCAAGCCCGGAACTGGCTCATGTGACAGCAGAACTCGATATGTTTTGCCGTGGAGATCTCACCGGTCCATTCCGGGTCCCACCCTGACTGGGGGCCGAAATCCCAGCTCCCGGAGGGAAGACCCCAGCCTTTTTTCGCAGCGGGGATGACCAGCCCCAGACCGATGAGGCCGCCCAGAAGGGCGGGAAACTCCTCGCCCAACAAGAAGGCGGAGGCGAGATAGGGCAGGACAAAGGCGAGTGAGGCCCCCAGGGAGAATTTCCAGACTCCGAGCCCCTCCCGCCAGGAGCGCGCCGGGCCGAAGTAGCGGGTCAGGAGGCAGACCACGAAGAGCGGGAGCACGAAGGCCATGATGCAGTGCAGCACTGCGGACCACTTCCCCACGAGGAAGACGAATTCATCCATCCCGGCGATTGACGCCGCTTTTCCCCCACCGGCAATAGCCGTCTCCACCTGGGGCCGGATATTCTTGAGCCCGAACCAGAGGGGGGTGCCCACGGCCCCGAAGGTGACGGGCACGGAATTGAGGATCAGAGCCACCAAAGCGGCGGCTAGGGGCGGAAACCCCAGGCTGAGCAGGAGCGGGGCGCAGATCGCCGCGGGAGCGCCGAAGCCTGCGGCTCCCTCCAGGAAGGCGCTGAAGAGAAAAGCGATGAGAATGGTCTGGATCCGGCGGTCCGTGGAGATGGCGTCCAGCCCGTAGTTTATTGTCTCCATCCCCCCGCTTTCGGTGAGGGTGTACAGGATGAGCACCCCGCCGAAGACGATGAGCAGGACTGTGACCGCGCCGCCGAATCCCTGCAGTGTGGAGGCCAGGACCGTAAGCGGGGTCATGTCCCACACAGCTATGCCCACCAGGGCCCCGGTCAGCCAGGACAGGGGCATGGCCTTGGTTGCCGGCCACTTGAAGCCGACCATGAGGATCAGGGCTGCGAGAATGGGGGCGAAGGCGCAGAGCGCGAGCCAGGCCAGGGCCATAGCGATCATCCTCCCTTGATCAAGGCATGGATGTGGAATACCGGAACGGAGTCTTCACTCCGTACCGGTATGCGCGGAATGTTATCCCTTGGAGCCCAGGCGCAGGCCGCCGTGGATGGGGAAGACCTCCCCGGCCAGGGCCTCGTTGCGGTAGAGCTCGCCGATGAAGGAGGCCACTTCCAAGGGCTCCACCAGCCTGCCGATGGGAACGTTCTCCAGGATGCCGTCCAAGGCCTTCTGGTTCATGTTCCGCACCATCTCCGTGCCCACGTATCCCGGGGCAACCGCCACGCAACGCAGGCGCTCGGCCAGGCCCTTGCGGAAGAACTCCGCGGTGATCACCCGGGGCATGGTGGCCATGGCCGCCTTGGTCGAGGAATAGTTGATCTGGCCCGCCGTGCCCTGGGCGCTGGTGGAGGAGACCAGGCAGATGAGGCCCCTGGATCCGGTGTTGACCATCTGCTCCGCGCACTCGCGCACGGTGAGGAAGACCCCGTTCAGGTTGATGTCCACCACCTGCTGGAAGTCGAGCAGGGACATCTTCTTCTTGACCTTTCCGGTTTCCTTGTCCGGGGAGAGGAAGAGCCCGTCCTTGATGATCCCGGCGCAGGGGAGCACGAGATTGATCTTTCCAAAGGCCTCGACTGCATCCAGGGCCAGGCACTCGTTGTCCTCCTCCTGAGTGACGTCGCAGATACGGGAGATCACGTCCGCCCCGTTCTGCTGCAGCTCCTGTTTGAATTCCTCCAGGCTTTCCTCGGTGAGGTCGGCGAGCACCGCCTTGCCGCCCCGCTCGGTCCAGTATTTGGCGAACTCCCTGCCGATGCCGCTGGCGGCGCCTGTGATCACTGCGACGGAATCGCGTATTTCCAGCATGGTTGCTCCTTGTGCTTGGGGTTGGCGTTTGGAAGATTTTAAGTAACTGTTCACCACCTTGCTGAACCGTGAGCCTACCCGGGTAGGCTTATCCTGATCAGGGAGTTGGGTGAATAGTTACGATTTTCAACGCCCTGTTAGTCCTTATTGGCGAGCAGGTCCCTGTGCAGATCCATGGTCTCTTCCCGGAACAGTCGCGGATCCATCTGCTTGAGCTCGGGGCTGACAAGGGGCCTGAAGGCCATGTTGGCCATGATGTCCCGCTCCATATCGATGCCCGGGGCGATCTCCACGAGCTCCAGGCCGTCCGGGGTGAGGCGGAAGACGCACCTCTCGGTGACGTAGAGCACCGGCTGCTCGCGCTCCACAGCGTATGCCGCGCTGAAGGTGTCGTGCTCCACGCGTTCCAGGAATTTCGTGTGCTTGCCTTCCTGACGGATGCGGAGCTCGCCGTCCTCCAGGGCGATATCCAGCCCCCCGGCGGTGAAGGTCCCCACAAAGACGACCCGCTGGGCCTTCTGGCTGATGTTGATGAATCCCCCGGCTCCGGCCAGCTTGGAGCCGAATTTGCTCACGTTGAGGTTTCCTTCCCGGTCCGCCTGGGCCAATCCCAGGAAGGCGAGGTCCAGGCCGCCGCCATCGTAGAAGTCGAACTGTTCCGGCTGGGAGATCAGGGTCCCAACGTTGGTGGCAGCCCCGAAATTGAGCCCTCCGGAGGGAATGCCGCCGAAGACCCCCGGCTCGGTGGTCAGGGTGATGTGGCCCAGGATGTTCTCCTCGTTGGCGATGTTGGCCACGCCCTCGGGCATGCCGATGCCCAGATTGACCACGGATTCGGGGCGGAGCTCCATTGACGCCCGCCTGGCGATAACCTTGCGCGCGGAGAGCTCCATGGGCGGAATGGATTGCATGGGCTTCTTGATCTCTCCGCTGAAGGAGGGGTCAAAGGGCTCCCCGAAGGTCTGCCAGTGGTGTTCCGGTTCGGAGAGGACCACGTGGTCCACCAGGCTCTCGGGCAGAACCACGTTCCGCGCGTTCAGGCTGCCGGCCTCGGCGATCCGCTCCACCTGCACGATCACCGTTCCCCCGGAGTTCTTGGCAGCGGAAGCGATGGCCAGATTCTCCAGGATCAGGGCCTCCTTCTCCATACTGACATTGCCCCGCGTGTCCGCTGTGGTTCCCCGCAAAAGGGCCACATGGACGGGCATGGTCTTGTAGGCCAGATATTCCCTGCCGTCGAAGTTGATCAGCTCCACCAGGTCCTCGCTGGTTTTGGGGTTGATCTTGCCTCCATCCTTGCGAGGGTCCACAAAGGAGCCCAGCCCCACCTCGGTGATGGTCCTCGGCTTGTGGGCGGCGATATCACGGAACATGTGGGATATGACCCCCTGGGGCAGGTTGTAGGCCTCGATCTCGTTGTTTACGGCCATTTCCTGCAGCTTGGGGACCAGCCCCCAGTGTCCGCCCACGACCCGCCGGACCATTCCCCGATGGCCGAGGTGGTTCAGACCGCGCTGTTTGCCGTCTCCCTGGCCCGCGGCGTAGATCAGGGTCAGGTCTCTGGGGTGCTCCGCTTCCCGGAAGCGCTCCTCCAGGGCGACCGCGAGGTATTCCGGAAAGCCGGTGCCCACGAAACCACCTGTCGCCACCGTATCCCCGTCCCGGATGAGCCGGGCCGCCTCGCCCGCGGAGAGGATGATGCCCCGGGGGGAGCTTTCTTCCTGAGCTTGAGTCTCTGGTGCTGTCATATTCCCGTTCTCCTTGTTTTTTTCCTTCAACAGAGAGAATAGCAAAAATCAGGCCAGATAAACATATAACCTCATAGACAATGCGCTCGAGGGCTATATAGGATATTTTTCCGTTTTTTCGGTAAGATGGAATGAACACTACCTCTGGCATAATGTTCGGTTTATCCTGTGGTGCCTCAATGGTCCGTTTGGACTATGTAGAGCATTTACTACATGTAGATAATCTGCTACACGGAGACGGGACCAAGGCTAAAAGGAGGCGAAGATACTTGCTATGAGGGAACAGGGCAGGACCGGGATAAGTATGGACCGTTCGGGACTGGGCGGGGATAGGGACGCACAGCTGGAGATGTTCCGGCTTGTCTTCGACGCGATCCACAACGGGGTCATGGTCACGGACGCCAAGGGGTATCTCCTGCTCATGAACAAGCCCTACGGAGAATTCCTGCAGCTGGACCCGGAGAAGCAGATCGGCAGGCACTGCACCGAGGTCGTGGATAACACCAGGATGCATATCGTGGCTCAGACCGGCAAGGCGGAGATCAACAAGAGCCAGCGCATCCAGGGTCAGGACATGGTGGTCCAGCGCATCCCCATCCGCAAGGGCGGGCACGTGGTGGCGGTCTTCGGACAGGTCATGTTCAAGGACGTGCGCGACGTGGGCAGGCTGGCCAGCCAACTTTCCCTGCTGCGGACCAAGGTCCGGCTCTACGAGCAGGAGCTCTACAATCTGCGCTCCTCTCGCTACACCCTGGAGAGCATCGTCAGCCATAGCCCGGAAGTGGATTCCCTGAAGCAGGAAGCCCTCAAGGCGGGGGGAAAGGACTATCCCGTGCTCATCACCGGCGAGAGCGGGACAGGGAAGGACATCTTCGCCCAGGCCATTCATCAGGCGGGTCCCAGGAGGATTCATCCCTTTGTGCGGATCAACTGCTCCGCCATTCCCAGGG
>JAIPEP010000167.1 GCA_021737085.1 Desulfohalobiaceae bacterium
AAAACAGACAAGCTCAAGGAGAAAGCCAATGCGCAGCGTGGAGGAATACAAGGAAGGGCTCCGCACCATGCGGTCCAACATCTACTTCAACGGAAATCTGATCGACCGCCTGGACGAGGTCCAGGAGCCGGCCATCCGGGTCATGGGGGTCACCTTCGACGCCGTCTCGGACCCGGAAATCTCTCATTTGGCCACTGCCACCTCCCACTTGAGCGGAGAGACCATCAACCGCTTCTGCCATGTTCATCAAAGCGCGGAGGATCTGCACCGCAAGCAGGACATGACCCGCGCCCTCTGCCGCAGGGTGGGCGGATGCATTCAGCGCTGCATGGGAGCGGACGCGGTAAATGCCGTCAACGCCATCTCCTACGAGGCGGACAAGGCCAACCAGGGGAACACGGAGTATCACGCCAACTTCCGCAACTGGCTGGACTATTTCCAGAAAAACGATCTGGTGGGCTGTTGCGCCCAGACGGACATGAAGGGGGAGCGGCTCAAGCGCCCGGCCCAGCAGAGCGACCCGGACATGTACCTCCGGGTGGTGGAGAACCGCTCGGACGGGATCGTGGTCAATGGATGCAAGGTGCACATCTCCGAGGCCTCAATCGCGGACGAGGTCCTGGTTGTGCCCACCCGGGCCCTGGGCAAGGACGAAGGGGAGTACGCCGTGTCCTTCGCCGTGCCCGCGGACCAGGAGGGCCTGATCCAGGTCATGACCCCGCACAACGCCCGGCAGCGCGAGCACTACTCCCGCGGAATGCAGGGCGGGTACACCGACTCCTACCTCATCTTCGACAACGTCTTCGTCCCCTGGGAACGGGTCTTCCTCTGCGGGGAGAACGATCACGGCAGCCTCCTGGCCCTGCTCTTCGCCCTGTTCCACAGGCACAGCTACTCCGGGTGCAAGCCGGCCCTGGGAGACGTGTACACCGGTCTGGCCGCCCTGGCCGCGGATTACAACGGCATAGAAAAGACCTCACACGTGCGCCAGGTGCTCGCGGAGATCATCAAGGTCACCGAGCTGGGGTACGCCGCGGGATACACCGCTTCCGACCTCTCCGGGCCCAGGCTCCAGATCCCGGGCATGGGCCAGGTGCCCTTCGGCCCCGGTGCCTATATCCCGGATTCCATCTACTCCAATGTGGGCCGCTGCCTCACCGGGGAGGCGGTCTTCCACGAGCAGGAGATGCTCTGCGACATCGCCGGCGGATTCCCAGCCACATTCCCCTTCGAGGCGGACCTGGCCAATCCGCGGATCAAGGCCCACCTGGAGAAGTATTTGCAGCGGAACCCGGACGTGCCCGTGGAAGAACAGATCAAGTTCTGGCTCTACTTCATCGACATGACCTGCACCGGAGCGGCGAGCGTGTTCAACTACGGCAACTACCACGGCGGCGGCTCCCCGGTCATGGAGCAGATCGCCATCACCTCCCAGTACGACATCGCCGAGCGCAAGAACCTGGTCAAGGCCCTGGCCGGAATCCTGAACGAGGAGGGATAAAATGGCCCGGCAGACCGGAAGCGCCAGATCCGCCAAGTCCGAGCGGCGCAAGGAGGACATCCTGCGCGGGGCGGAGCGGGTCTTCGCGGAAAAGGGTTTCCTGGAGGCGACCATCTCCGAGGTGGCCAGGAGAAGCGGGGTCTCCGAGGCCACGATCTACGACTACTTCGGCTCCAAGGAGGAGATCCTGTTCACCATCCCCCTGGAGACGACGCGACGGGGCAAGGAAAAGCTCGAGGAATACCTGACCTATATCCGCTCCGCTTCGGACAGGCTCCGGGCCATCATCCACAACTACCTCGACTTCTACGAGAAGCACCCGGACTACGCCGCAGTGGCCCTGCTCATCCTGAAGCAGAATCCCCGCTTCCTGGAGACGGAGGCCTACCGGATCATCCGGGAATGGTCCCGGACCATTCTCCGTGTGGTGGAGGAGGGCAAGGCCTCTGGCGAGTTCCGTTCCCAGGCGGATGCCTACGTCACCCGGACCATGGTCCTCGGCGCAGTGGAGCACGCGGTGATCGGCTGGCTCCTTTTGGGCAGGCCCAGCAGCCCTTCTGCCCTGGCCGAGACCCTGAGCGCGCAGATCATCCAGGGGCTGGACAACCCCGACCGGCAGGGGTGGCGGATGGAGATCAGCCTCACGGCGGACGGGCGCACCAAGAACTACAGACTGACTCCGGAAGAGGAGGGGGAGCCTTCCGATTCCTGACCCTCTCGGCACATGTACGGAAACAGGCCTTACAAGCCGTCTCCATCACCCGGGCTGCAATGAGAAAGGCGCCCCCGCGCTGATGCGCAGGGGCGCCTTGCTTTTGCGGAAAACTCACTATCGGCCTGAAGGGAGCCTGACTGATCCAGGGTTTCCCCCGTAAGAATCCGGACAAGAAACTGCCTTTCCCGCTCTTTCCTGCCGACTAAAAATCCTCCTCCAGCTCGGCATAATACTCCTCCATGGACTGGAAGCTTATCCTGTTCCTGGACCTCTCTCCATCCGAGCAGAGCCCTCGCGCACAACGCCAGGGATCTTCCGCGTGGGTCCGGTCCCTCAGCCACTGCGCCGACTTCTGACCGTAGTAAATCACAACCGCATCGATGGTGATTTTTTGCTCTTCGGCCAATTGCTCCGGGTCGCCCTGGGGAATGCTGGACACGTGATACTGCCCCCGATGCGTGTCAAACAGCTCCCGGATCACCGGCCCGTTGGCCCAGGCCTCGATGGGTTCCTCGAAGAGGGACTCCTGCTCCAGGGCCAGGGACCAGGCCTGGGAGTAGTACACGAGCTTCTGGAGCTTCATTGCGGTTATCGGACCCTTCTGCTGCAGGATGTATTCGGCGACATCAAGGCTGGTAACCATACTGGCCTCCTTTATGAATAGCTATGATTATCATTAGCAATTATCGTAATAAACAAATCCATTATGATCAAGGGGTATTCCAAAATCTCCGGAATCCCGGCTCCTTTCCTGTAGTCTCGGGAATTCTCGACCCCACAGTCCCGGATCGTGTCCAATAGGATGCTCATCCCCCACGTTGACTGACCGCTTGTCGAGACCTCAATGGAACAGGCTCGATGAGCCTCGCGGGACCGGTTTTTGGATTACAAATCAGCAAGCTTCCACAATTTCATAAAATTCCTGCACCATTTTTTCACCCCTCCTTGCTAAAAGCACATTTTCAAAATATAATTAAAGTAAGAGTCGAAATACCCTTGTCCTATTGGGCATCACTGTTTCATTACGAAACAAGGGGGATAACACCATGACATCAAGCCTCGACGTCGCCGAATACATTCTCCAGCAAAAAGGACCGGTCACCTCGATAAAACTCCAAAAGCTCGTCTACTACTCCCAGGCCTGGTCCCTGGCCCTGGAGCAGGAGCCCCTGTTCGAGGAACCCATCGAGGCCTGGGCTGACGGCCCCATCGTGAGGAATCTCATGCAAAGCCAGAGGGAGCAGTCCCATGTGTCCTCCATTCCTCAGGGGGATCCGGGGCGATTGACCGCTGACCAGAAGGGAACCATTGATGCGGTTATAGTATATTATGGCCAAAAGTCGACACAGTGGCTCGAGGAAATGACCAATGCCGAGGATCCCTGGCGGATGGCGAGGGAACAGCCTTCGAGCAACAAACCGCCGAACAGCAAGCGGTCGGGAAAAACCATCAGTCACAAGGCCATGCAAGACTACTATTCCGGACTGGAGGGGCACTGTTGATCAGATCGCCCGGGTCCCTGCATGAACAGTCTGTTGCCAAAGTCCTTATCAGGCTGGACGTGCAAAAGCTTCAAGCCACGGGGCGAAACAGCGCAGGCTTGAAGCTTGCCCCGGTGAAACCTCCTTGTGTCTCACCCGGGCGCAGCAGGCCCGGATATAGGTTCGAACTTTGGGAAGCAAGGCAGCAATAGAAGGGTCTTATGCGCCCTGGGTGAGGATTGCCCCAAGCCCTACTCCATCCCGAACAATTGGCCCAGGGACATCCTTGTGTATCCCGCGGGGATCTCGAACTCGCTGCTTGGAATGCTTTTCTGTTCAATGCGTTGCACCTCAACAATCACTTCCGCATATCCGTCTTCATGTTCGATGGATTTCAGCATCCACCCGGATTGGAGCATCCTCTTGTACTTAGGATCCGACTCCACGGAGTTTCCGCCCATCATTTGTGATGCGCAGGCCTGAAACCTGATCATGGCATCCACGTCTCCGAGCTCCCCGAGGAGCTCTTCATCCTTGGAAGACCACACCTCCTCGATAAGCTCGTCATTGACATAGACCTCATACTTCTGTGTTGCATATCCGGCAATATCTCCACCGGGTCCGAGTTTCTCCACTCTCACTTCCTGCTCCCGGCATTGATCTGGATAAGGTGAATCTGGCATATCGGACATTGCCTTCCCTTTCATCTGCTGCATTCTCTGGGTCATCATTCCCGCTATTTTCTGCATAGCTGTGCAGTATTCATCAACAGTTCCTTGAGATGCGGTCCTTTTTTGTTGATCTAGAACTATGAGAGTTCCCTTTCTCAAATCGAGTATCATTTGATTATCATCCAAATCTACAGGGATACTCTTGAGTATTCCCTGGGATACCAGGGTTCTTGTTCCATCCATATCTGACAGTACCAGACCACAAAAACCTGTTGTAACCATAGAAAAGACTAACAGAGAGGCAGAGGCCATGCACACAATCCACCTGTTCAATCTCATGATCAGCTCCTGTCGGGTTCCATGCTTATAAGCACACAATTTATGGAAATTGTATCCTTCATAGCATTTATCCTGAATAAGTCAATACAGGTAACCCAAAATAGTTCTCCAAGCAGAGCCATTTTTTGAACTTTTCCTTACCTTGGAAAAAAGAGGACGTGGATAACACGTGGCGACTGTGAAAAACAACAAAAATGAGTAATTGGCAAAAAAATCGAGTACCGCCTGTCTTCCCATTGCCCGGCTGCATCGCCAAAAGGAACAGCTCTTACCCTGAACGGAAACAGAACATGACTACCTGGGTAAAAGCTCGCGCATGTCGGAAGAGGATGAGACGCGCACTCAGGACAGGATCCGGATCCCGGAAGCAGCATATGGGATCACGGAGGGCACATGGGGGGGCTTTCGGGGCAGGCTCGGAACGGTTCGAGCCCAATGCGGAAACAGGTCCCGAATTTTTTCGACACGGTCTTGACTGCGCGGAAAAAGGACCTATTACAAGATAAAAGATAAAACTATATACAAGGAGGTAACCATATGTTCAGGAGATTCCTTCCAGCGGAAAGGCGAAGTGCATTGGACACCCCGCAGAGGACAA
>JAIPEP010000168.1 GCA_021737085.1 Desulfohalobiaceae bacterium
CTATTTCCAGGTAATCAACCAGGAACAGGATCTGACCCTCTACGCACACAGCATGAGCAAGCGCGGAACCATGCTGGGGACAGAATACAGGCTCACCCCGAATCTGAAAAGCAAGGGCCTTTTCCACCTTGACTGGCTCCATGACCGTAAAAAGGAAGACAGCTTCGACAATTTCGAAAACTACGAGCGACCTAGTGATCAGCGTTACTGGCTGCGGGGCAAGTACAACGGCTTCCTGCTGACCCCGGATTGGCGCGCCAAACTGGATCTGGACCTTGTCTCGGACAAATACTACCTGCGGGAATTCGACTACGGCATGCAGGGATTCGAGCAGACCCGGGGGACATTCATGGAGGAGTTCGGCCGGGATACCGCTGACAAGGACGACCCCATCCGGGAAAATGTCTTCTCCCTTAGCCGGAACTGGGCAGATACGAGCCTGCGGACCCGTTTGGAATACAATCAGAACCTGAACTACTTCAGGGACGATCCCGGGGAGGACCCCACCCTGCAGCGCCTGCCGCAGATAGATCTAGACCTCCACCGCCGCTCTCTCCTGGACAGCCCGCTGGAGTGGGAGGCCAAGAATCAGGCGACCCACTTCTGGCGGCGTAAGGAGGACAAATTTAAAGGGACCAGACTGGACATGAACCCCCGCATACGTTTGCCGCTACAATCCGCCTACGGCACGGTGACCCCCAGCCTGGGCTGGCGAGAGACCCTCTATCACACGCAGGAAACAGAAGAGAACGGTTCTCAGCCGGAGGAATTCGAGACCCGAGGCATCTGGGATTTCTCCAGCACTGCCTCCACAGAGCTTTTCCGCATCTTCCGGCTCAATCCGGTTGACGACCTGGAAGCCGACTCCGCAAACCGGGGCGAGAGCCAGTGGAGCATGCTCAAGCACTCTGTGCGTCCCGAGGCGACCTACGACTATGTCCCGGAGGTGGATCAGACCGATCTGCCCGAATACGACTCCCTGGATCGCATCGGGAAACAGAACGAGATCACCTACTCCCTCTCCAACCTCTTCACCCTGCGCAAGGACCAGATTGTCGCCGTTTCCGGGGCCAACGGCACCCGCTACGAGAGGGACAAACAATACAGGGATCTTCTCAGCCTCAAGCTGGAGCAAAGCTATGACTTCCACGAGTCCCGTCGCTCGAACAACCTCGATACCAATCCCCAACGCCCCTTCTCGGATATACGGATGAAGGCGGAGCTAACCCCCTTCTCCTGGATCTCTCTCACGGATACCACCTGGTATTCCCCCTACGTGGACGCGGTGACCGAGCACCAGCACCGGCTGGATCTCTCCGGCGGACCCCTGTCCACCTATTTCGCCTACGACTATCAGCGGGAGATGGAGCAGGACATCCACCGTAGCGGACAGGACAAGCTCTCCATCATGAGGGTCGGGGCTAGCCTGAATCCGGGTTCCAATTGGCTGCTCGGCTACGACACGGAAAGGAACCTGGAGACCTCCAAGCTCATCGAAAGGCAGGCCACACTAGGCTATCAGCACCAGTGCTGGAACCTGCGGGTCATCTACACCGAGCGACCGGACGAGACCAGGGTCAGCCTCACCGTGGGGCTGGTGCCCTTCGGAGAGATGGAACAGAGAATGTGGGGCCAAGGGCAGGGGATATTCACCCAGGAGGAGGAGTAGACCAGCCATGACCGGGCCGGAAAAAACAGGCGGCATAGTCGTCCTTCCCAGGGAGCTGCAGAACCAAATCGCCGCAGGCGAAGTGGTGGAGCGCCCGGCCAGCGTTCTCAAGGAGCTGGTGGAGAACAGCCTGGACGCTGGCGCGGACCGGGTCGAGGCTGTGATCGAGGCCGGGGGCCAGGGCCTGATCTCGGTGCAGGACAACGGGACCGGTCTCGCGCAGCAGGAGCTGGCCCCGGCCCTGACCCGCCACGCCACCAGCAAGATCGAATCCGTGGAGGACCTGTTGCATCTGGCCAGCTTCGGATTCCGCGGGGAGGCCCTGCCCAGCATCGCTTCCGTCTCCAGGTTCCGTATCGCCTCAGTCCCCCGCGATGGAAGCGAAGGAAGCAGCCTGGAGGTGGAGTTAGGGACCTTCTCCCAGCCTCGGCCCGCCCCAGTCCGGGAGGGAACCAGGGTGGAGGTCAGGGACCTCTTCCTCAACACCCCCGCCCGTCTCAAGTTCCTCAAAAAACAGAGCACTGAGGCCAAGAAGTGCCAGGAGGTCCTGCAGCGCCTGGCCCTGGTCAATCCCCACTCAGCCTTCAGCCTGATCTCCAACGGTCGCCAGGTGCTGGATTTCGAGCGCAACCAGGGACTTTTGCAGCGCCTGGAGGCGATCTGGCCGGAACAAATCACCTCATCCCTGCTCCCGGTGCACTGGGAAGAGGAGGGCTACTCCGTTACCGGCTACGCGGGACATCCGGACACCGCACAGGGCAGAGCGGAGAGGATCCTCTTCTTCGTCAACAGGCGGCCGGTGCAGGGCAAGCTTCTGCACAGCGCACTGAAGCAGGCCTACACCGGGAGGCTTCTCTCCAGGGAATACCCCCAGGCGGTGCTCTTTCTGGAGCTGCCTCCATCCCAGGTGGACATCAATGTCCATCCCGCCAAATCCGAGGTAAAGTTCCGGGAGGAGAAAACGGTCTATTCCCTGCTGGTCAACGCGGTCCGCAATGCCCTAGACAGAAGAGAAGATGGGGGATCCGGGCTCAGGGAGCGGATGGCGGAGACCCGCTCTCAGGAACCATTAGCGGAGGGCCAAAAGACGGGCCCCCCAAGACAGGGTCTGGAGCTCCGGAGCCGGGAGCCGGATGCCAGGTTCTGGGAATCCACTAATGCATACCAGGAGCCGGGGACCACGGATCAAGCCCCGGAGCCTTCTCCCGCCTCCCGTCTGCCGACTTCAGAGACCGGGGCGGAGCTGGGCCCGGATCTGGCCTATCTGGGCCAGTTCCAGTCCACCTACCTCATCCTGCGCTTGGAGGGAAAGCTCCTTTTCGTGGATCAGCACGCAGCCCACGAGAGGGTCCTGTACACAAGCTACGAGCAGGGCAGCCGAACCCGGCGTATGCAAAGATTGGCCCTGCCTCTCCGGCTCCGGCTCCACGCCAGCGAGAAGGCCGCCCTGGACCATGCCCTCCGGAGCCTGCGGGACCTGGGTTTCGCCCTGCAGCGCGAGGACGAGGAGAACATCGCCATTCAAGGGATCCCGGAGTACCTGGACCGCTCCAGGGCCAGGGACTTCCTGCGCGACGTGCTGCGGGAAGGTGGACAGAGCATGGAACAGCTGTGGTCTCTTCTGGCCTGCAGGAACGCGGTCAAGGCAGGAGAGCCCCTGAGCCTTTCCGAGGCTGTGGAGCTCCTGCGGGCCTGGCTGGACTGCCCCCGGAGGCAGCACTGCCCCCACGGCAGGCCGGTTAGCGCAGAGCTCACTTCCCGGGACCTGGAAAAAATGTTCAAGCGGGGCAAATAGGCCGGGCCCCGAGCTGGTGGTTCGTGAACCGTGAACCGTGATCCGTGAATCGTGATTGGTGACTGGTGACTGGCGGTTCGTGAACCGTGATCCGAAATCCGATGTCCGGCCTCTAGCCCATAGCCCATCACTCACAGGCAGATCAGCTCCCTGCTCTCCCCGGTCAGGCTCTCGCCTCCCTGCGGAGTGACGCGGAAAGTGTTCTCCACACCGGGCATGCCCTTCCCGGGAAGGCCCACCTTGGGCTCCAGGGCCAGGACCATATCCTCCTCTAGTGGCTCGGTGAAGCTTCGGGCCAGTGGGGGATACTCGTCCAAGCAGAGCCCGATGCCGTGGCCCACAAAGGGGACCCTGTTGTCCCCCAGCCCCATGAATCCTTCCTCAAAGCCGTGCCTGCGCGCTTCTGCAACACAGTGCTCGTGGATCTCCGCAGGCGTTATCCCCGGCTTGAGCATCTCCGCTGCGGACTGTTGCACCTCCAGGCAGAAGGAGTGGGCAGAGCGAATCGCGGGATCCGCCTCGCTTATGTCCCCGGCGAAAAAACCCTGGGTCTTGTCCGTGTGGTACCCCTCCAGGAGAAAGACAGTATCCAGAGTCAGGACTTCCCCGCTCTGCCAGACCTTGCCCGCGTAACCCATAAATGGCGCTGCGGGATGCTGTCCGCGCACCCCCACCGGGCTGTTGATCGCCGCGGGATAGTTCCCGGACTCTCCAGCGCTTATATGGCCCAGCAAAAGCTCTTCCCCTTCCCCGCTCATGCGCACCATACCCAGGCTCCCCAAGCGGAAGTACTCCTGCCAGACAGTAAAGGCGATCTCGCGCTCGCTCATCCCGGGCCGGATAAGCTGCGACAGATCCCGCTCCAGGCAGCGCTGCTGGCGCTCCCCCGCCAGCCGCATCTTCTGCAGCTCCAGCGGGGTCTTGACGGAGCGGGCACGGCTGAGCACCGCATCACCGTCCAGGAGCCGCCAGCCCTGCAGCTTCTCTTCCAGTTTGCGGCCCGCTGCCCAGCTCAGCCCGGAGGACTCCACAGCCGCGCATTCCACAGGAGGCAAACCCGCTTCGGACAGCACTTGAGGCAGATCACCGAAGGATCTGCAGGGGTATATCCGCTGCAAGGGGGATTCCATCCTGGCCCGCTCCAGTCCCTTGCGCACCAGTAAAACAGGCTCTCCCTCCAGGGGGAGCCAGAGCATCCCGTTGGCCAAGTGGCCGCTGCACCAATAGGTATTGATCCGGGACAGCACGAGCAGCCCATCTGCCTGGGGAACATTCCGGGCCAGGAGGCTCCGGGCCCGGTTCCACCTCTGCTGCAACTCCTCCGTCTCGACTATGTCCAGGGCTTGGAACATACGCACCTCACCATTCCGTCTCGCGCTTGATATAGGCTATTGATTGAGATAGGATCATTTGTTTTTATTTATGCTTTTTTGGAGGACGCGACACAAACGAACAGGCCAAGGGACCTAGCGATACCTATGTCGGAAAACGCCTTTGTCTGCCAGATGTGCGGCCGCTGTTGCACAGGGGAAGGGGGGATCGTGGTATCCCGCTCCGACCGGGAACGCCTGAGCCGCCTGCTGCAGATCTCCCTCACCGCCTTCGAGCAGCGCTACACCCGCCGCAAGGGCCAGACCTTCTACCTCGCCACGCGGGAGGACGGCGGCTGCGTCTTTTTTTCCTCGGAGTCCGGATGCGGGGTCCATTCCGGAAAGCCGGATATCTGCCTGGCCTGGCCCTTCTTTTACGGTAATCTGCGGGACGAGGTAAGCTGGAAGATGGCCCAGGACTATTGCCCCGGGGTCAATCCCCAAGTGAGCCACGAGGAATTC
>JAIPEP010000169.1 GCA_021737085.1 Desulfohalobiaceae bacterium
CGCGGCGGCCAGACACTCGGCCATCAGGGCCGGCCGCTTGGTGAGGAGGAAGTAGGTGTGGCGATTCACCTCCGCCATGACCTCGAGCATCTTTAGCAGACCGCCAAAAGGCACGTCCCGATGAAAGGGATCTCCCATGGAACAGACAAAGATGTGCCTGGGCTTTTTCCAACGCCCGGGCTCAGTGAGCCTGTCTTCATGGACGGTTACGGCAAAGGGGTCCTCTGCCGGGTAGCCGTATCTCCCCGCCAGTCTTGCGGCGAAGCGACGGGCGTAGCAGCGCCTGCACCCCGGGGAGACCGGATCGCAGCCTGTAATCGGGTTCCAGGTGGCTTCGGTGACCTCTATGGAAGTGCGCTGGGCCATGGGCTTTCGCTCGCTTGAGGCCGGAACGGCCTTTTACCGATTGGTCGCCCTGCCGCGACAGGAATCTGGTAACACCCTGAAACATCGAAGGGACAGCAGCCCATCAAGCCCCGGAATAGAGCGACAATCCACTTGCCAGGGCTAGTAAATGCCCCCCAGATTGGACGCGGCGTGCACCGTCAGCGAAAAAAAGGCGATGCGGCCCATGATTTCCCCCGCCAGGATGAGCACCGGGGCCCAGGAGGGCACGGTTCGCATCTTCCAGATCCCTATCAGGGGTATTACGAGCCCGATAACGATGCGGCCCCAGTAAAGCGGGGACAACAGGTGGTTCATGCCGGTCTGCTGCATGACCGTGCCCCCCGAGAGCCAGAGGCTGGGCACCGCCAGGTAGAGCACGAGCCCCACAACGAGGCTCACGGCAAGAATGCGGGTGACCAGGGGCATTTTCTCCGCAGGGGTGAAGTAGGAAGCAAACCCGGCGCCGAGCATGGCCGCGGTGAGCAGGAAAAAGACGATGGGCATCGCGTTGTTCACCGCCGGAAAGCTCGGCGGCGCATAGGTCATGCCGGTGAAGAACAGGGCGATCACTCCCACTGCCGCGGCGACAAACGCCAGCGCGGCATTGACCCTGCCCTTCGCGCTCAGGAAACCGGCTATAACCAGGGCGGTAAAAACCCCTATTCCCAGACCTTCGCGGGAGAGCCAGGCTTTCCCCAGATGCTTCAACGCCGTGGGCGCGCCCAAGGGGTGGCCCAGGTGGAACAAGGAAGCCCCCAGTCCCACGAGGAGCAGAATCGCCGCTGTGAGCCACTCGAACCGGACCCTGCCAACCGGGCCTTCGGCCGCGTGCTGGCGAACGGCGCTGATCACGACGAGGCCGACCGCGGTCTGGCTCAAAACCGTGAATATGACGAGTGGCAGTTGCATTTCACTCATAGTTTCCTCCTTATCATCTTGGGCATTGCCGGCAGGCGGAAACGCACCGACGGATTCAGGCCCGGGTAGCGAGGGAATCCGGCCGGGTACTGCACCGCGTTCGGCTCGTCGAACTCCGCCAGATCCACGATTTGCAGCGCCCGTGTGGGACAGCCCAGAACGCAGGCCGGCTTCAGCCCGGCATCCAGCCGCTGCCAGCAGAAACTGCACTTCTCGGCCCTTTTCAGCACCGGGTTGTACCGCGGCGCGCCATAGGGACAGGCCCGGATGCAGTTCCCGCAGCCGATGCACTTGTCCTGCTCGTGCACTACCACCCCGTCCTTTTCCCGCTTGTAGTAGGCGATGACCGGGCAGACATTGAGGCAGGTGGGATTCTCGCAGTGATTGCAGGCCAGGGAGTAGAACGCCCGTTCCCGGTGGGGGTAGATCTCCTCCTTGAGCTCGTACACATCGCGCCAGATAACGCCGTATGGCTGATGATACTGGTTCTTGCAGGCCATGGCGCAGGTGAAGCAGCCGATGCAACGCCTGGAATCTATGTAGAATGCAAGCTGTTTCTTCATGGTCCCCTCCCTTTTAGACCTTCTCCACGTCCGCGAACTGGTCGTGTATGGCCACTCCCGGCGAACCAGTCTTGTATTTGCCCATGTCCGACGAGGTGTCGTCCACCACGTTCTGGCAGTTGTAGGCATTGTTCTTGAACCAAGCCTCGTACATCATGACCACGTCCACGGGCACGTTGTCCGTGAGCTTCACCTCGAGCTCCTCTTCACCGACCTTGTTGAACACCCGGACCCGATCCCCGTCTTTGATGCCGCGCTTCGTGGCGGCCCGGGGGTGTAGATAGCAGAAGGGCTTGTTGTAGAATTCCTCGGTCCAGTCCAGGTTGATGAACTGGGAGTGGATCCCGAACTTGGTGTGCGGAGTGAGCAGCCTGAGCTTGTCGTAGGGCTCGCGGCCCGCCTTGAACTTGGGCAGGGCCATGTGGCCGTGCTCCGCGCAAAGATCGGATCGGAACTCGTACTTTCCGGAGGGGGTGCCGAATTCCAAGTCGTGCCAGGCCGCGGGGTGCATTTTGGCCTTGACCGGGCCCTGTCTCAGGTCCTGCCAGGACTTTATATCGAAGAGGTCGTAAATGCCCTGGTTGAACTCACCGATCATCCACTGCCGGGTATCGACCTCGGTGGCGAAGGTGCAGGAGCCCGGCTTGAGCTCGTTCATGCGCTTGGAAAGCGCCGCCGCGATCTCCGTGTTGGACCTGGCTTCGTACATGGGCTCGATCGCCTGCTCATTGATGGACAGCCAGTAGTGCCAGTAGCTCGAGTTGATGCTGTACTCCTCGAAGAGCGTGGTCACCGGCAGCACGATGTCCGAGAGCTCAACGGTCTGGGTGAAGAACTGCTCCACGCTTACGATGAGCTCCGGTTTCTTGAATGCCTCGAGCATCTTGGGCCGGTCGAAGTCCTGGGAAAGGACGTTCTTGCAGGAAATCCAGAGCACCCGTATGGGCGGATTGTCCGCGGTCAACAGCATCTCCGCGGTCTTGTTGATGTTCAGGGCGCGATCCGTATAATCGGCCTCCTCCTCTTCGGAGAAATCGAAGTCGCCCTTGGGGCCTTTCTGGCCCACGAATCCCTTGGCGCCCTCGGGACGCTCCTGGCGCATGGCGTAATAGTTGAAGCCCCAGGTGCGCGTGTGGCCGTAGCGGGCCCCGCCGCCGGTCTTGCCCACGTTTCCGGTCATGGCCGCCAGCGCGTCAATGGAGCGCACGCTGGCCCCGCCGTTGACGTGGCGCTGCAGCCCGTAGCCGATCCATATGGTTGCGGGATCCGCAGTGGCGAACTCCTCCGCCACCTGAACGATCTGTTCCTGTGGAATGCCGGATTTTTCCGCCGCCCACTCCACGGTGACTTCCTTGCGCAAGTAGTCCGCGAACTCGTAAAAACCCACGGAATTGGCCTCCACCCAGTCCCTGTCGAAAAGCTCCCTGTCCAGTATGTGCTTGGCCATGCCCAGAGCCAGGGCCCCGTCCATGGAGGTCTTCACCTCCCAGTAGACGTCCGCCTTGGCCGCGGTCTGGGTAAAGACCGGATCTATGCAGACAACCTTGGCCCCGCGCTCCTGGGCCGCGAAGACGTACTTCATGGAATGGACCGAGTTCCAGGCGGGGTTGGCGCCCCACAGGATGATATACTTCGAGTTGACCATGTCTTCGGGATCGTTGCACCACATGTCGCCCAGATCGTAATTCTGGGCGTCGATCCCCGCGGGCCAGCACGGCGTGCCGACCAGGCGCGTGGTGTAGCCCAGGGAGGTCATCATGCCCTCCACCACGTAGTTGGTGATCCCGAAGTTCCCGGAGTACTTGGTCAATCCCAGGCCGAGCATGGAGTCGTCCTTGTCGTTGATCTCCACGAGCTTCTTGGCGATCGTGTCCATGGCCTCGTCCCAGGAAATCCGTCTCCAATTGCCGGATCCGCGCCCGTCCTGAACCATGGGGTATTTGATCCTGTCCGGGCTGTACGGACGGCGGGTATAGGCGTAGCCCTTGACGCACAGCCCCCCGTCGGTAAAGGTCGATTCCGGCGCGCCCTCTATGAACTGCAGCACGCCGTCCTTGACGTAGCTCTTGATGGAACAGGTGTCATAGCAGTTGCGGGGACAGGCGTTGCGGTAGATTTCATAGTCGCCCTCGTAAACGATCTTCTCCGCTTCCGCCTCCGAAGGCCTCAATAGCCCGCCGGGCATTGCCGCAAGGGCTCCTCCCGCAGCCATGCACTGCAGGAACGTCCTCCGCGGCATGCGACATCCGATGGCGTTTTGTACGCTGTCTGCGTCACGCTTGTTCATTCCACTCCCCCCTGTCTCAAGGATGGATGGCTCGCGCCATCCAGTTTCGCGGCCTCCTCGGCCACCCACTCCCGGAGCAGCCCGGCCGCGTGAATGATCGCCGGATGCGCCGACCCGGCCCCGGAAACGCTTTGGGTGAATTCCGGTATCCACAAGGCCATGTGCCGGCACAGGAAAAAGCGCCGCAGCTCGTCGAGCTCCACGGACCCGGATTGCTGCGCCATCCCGCGCATGACGAGCGCTGCATCGAGCTCCAGGCTCACATGGTCCTCGGGCAGGCTGTTTTTCCAGGGCGAAACCAGCCCCAGTGTTTGGTACACGGTTCGGACCGTCATCGTGGTGGGCCCCATGAGCAGGGGCTCTTTCTCCAAGTACACAGTAGCGAACGGCGGGGCTTCCAAGGCCCTGGGCCCCACGAACAGCCGGGTGAAGGAATATTCCACCTCCCGCCAGTCCTCGACGCGGGGAGCTGCGTTTTCCGCGGCTTCCGCGATTTTCCGGTATGCCTGCCCGAGGCCCGCGGCGTCGGAGGCGATGAAAAAATCCCGCAGAGCCGCCGCGAGCTCTGTGGAGCCATAATCCTGGGGCATTGACCTGAACCTCCGGGTTTTCTTCCGGCGACGAGCTGTTCAACGGAACGGCCTTGGCAGCCTGTTACAAATGTCTTGTCCGGCAGGGGTCAATCGCGGAATGTTCGCGTGCGCTGGAGCAGCAGCAGGGTCACTTCGTGGAGAGGGCACTCGGTATGAGAGCTCAATACATAGGCCCAAACTTTGAGCCTAACATAATTTCAAGGATTACTGCGAGAACAAAAGGCGGGAAATTGAAAAAATTCGTCGGCTCGAGCCGATATCCGGGGTTGGAGGGGGTGTATTCCATGAAGCGGGTGCAGGTGGAGTGATGGAGTGATTGCTTTTTCAAGCGGATGGTAGCGAGCATGAAGTGCCAGGCTCATTGTTTTGCTCTTCTTGTCCTGGGATTTCGTCGCGTAGTTGCCCGGAGCTCATTCCCACGTCAAGTCCTGCTCGGGCCGCGGCCGTCCCCACAGAAAGCCCTGTCCGTAGTCGCAGCCCAGCTGGTGAAGAATCCGGGC
>JAIPEP010000170.1 GCA_021737085.1 Desulfohalobiaceae bacterium
GGCATCCGCTCATGGCCTCGTGGAGCGAGGGGTAGTCCAGGAGATCCGCGGCAACGATCTCCAGCCGGGGATGCTCGCCGTAGGGCCGGCAGGCCAGCTTGGCCGGGGACCGCACTCCGGCCCTTACGCGATAGCCCTTCTCCAGCAGGCGCGGCACGAGGCGTCCACCGACGTATCCTGTGGCACCGAGCACAAGAACGGGATCACTTTTCCGGGTTTGCTGGGGAGGCATGGCATCTCCGTGGCAGGGAATAGGGTTTGCGGAATCTGTTGGAAAATTTCTCCAGCGACAGGCGCTTTAGGTACAGCCCTGGGAAAAGGGACGGCTCTCTACCTCGGGTCGCATCTCCCGCGCTTGAGTCGTTATGTATCAGCTACCTTGGCGGTGAGAGTATGCAGTACGGATTATTCTAGCAAAGGGATGGATTCCGGACAATCCCGTGACTGCGACCATCCTTCCCTTCACGGGCTGGGATCGCCCACACCATTGTTTTCTTGTCCAACAATTCCCCCCGAAAAGGTAGGCAAATGAAGCAATATATGGCATTCTACAAATGAAAACTGAGAACAAGAAGGGGAGCGCTTCTTTTATGCTGTTTCCCTCTCAAGGTCTGGCGAATCAGGACCCTGATTTGCTCAGGAGAGAATGTGATACCCAGGGACGAGGATAAATCCATACCGATTGAATCTGCTCCGAGCGACAGCGAGAGCAAGCTTCCCGCCACCTCGGGTGAGGAATCCGGGACGGAGCAGCGGTTTCCCATTGTCGGCCTGGGCGCCTCCGCCGGGGGACTGGAGGCCCTGCGGACCTTCTTCTCCCACCTGCCCGACGAAACCGGCGCCGCCTATATCGTCCTGGTGCACATGTCCCCGGATAAGCCGAGCATGCTGCCCCAGCTCCTGCAAAAGGACACTTCCGTTCCCGTGGAGATGGCGGCCGACGGGGTCGCGGTCCAGCCGGATCATATCTATGTCATCCCTCCGCACAAGGAAATCAGTCTCTACAGCGGCGTGATTCAGCTCCTGGATCCCGTGGACGGCAAGATCTCCCTGCCAATCGACTTCTTCTTCCGTTCCCTGGCCTTGGACAGGGGGAACAGGGCGGTCGCGATCATTCTCTCCGGAACCGGATCGGACGGGACGGTGGGACTGAAGGAGGTCAAGGCCGCGGAAGGGCTGGTTCTGGTTCAGTCCGAGGCTTCGGCAAAGCACGACGGTATGCCGCGCAGCGCCGCGAACACCGGACTGGCGGATATGATCCTCTCCCCTGAGCAGATGCCGGAGCAGATCGTGCGCTATTTCGGCTTCTCCGGCCCCGCTATGGAAAGCCTGGACCGAAAGGATCGGGACTGGCTGCCCAAGATCTTCGCCCTGCTCCGGGTGCAGGTGGGGCACGATTTCTCCGCGTACAAGGAGAGCACCTTGCTGCGCCGCATCAACCGCAGAATGGGACTCAATCAGGTGGACGATCACGAGGCCTACGTGCGGTTCCTGCGGCAGTCCCCGGAGGAGCTGAATGCCCTGTTCCGCGAGCTCTTGATCGGGGTGACCAACTTTTTCCGCGATCCTCAGTCCTTCGAGGTGATCAAGTGGGACATTCTCCCGGAGATCCTGAGCGGGATGGACGAGGATAGCGTCTTCCGGGCCTGGATTCCGGGCTGTTCCACCGGGGAAGAGGTCTACTCCCTGGCCATGATCCTCAAGGAGTGCCAGGACGAGCTGCCCCATGGGATCGGTGTGCAGCTCTTCGGCACGGATATAGACGGGCAGGCCATCGAGAAGGCGAGAGAGGGGGTCTATCCGGCCAGTATCATGGCGGATGTGAGCCGGGAGCGGCTCGCCCGCTTCTTCCACAAGGAGGGCGAAACCTATCGCGTCCGGAAGGAGATCCGCGAATGCGCCGTTTTCTCCGTGCAGGACGTGCTCAGGGATCCGCCCTTCTCCCGACTGCATCTTTTGTTTTGCCGCAATCTGTTGATCTACCTCGATTCCAGCGCCCAGAAACGGTTGCTGCCCCTTTTTCACCACACCCTGCTCCCGGACGGCGTGCTCATGCTCGGTTCCTCGGAGAGCATCGGGGGCTTTACCAATCTGTTCAAGACGCTGAACAGCACCTGGAAGATCTACCGCCGTCTGGAAGTGCCCGCCTCCCGGCGGCAGCAGGTGGAGTTTCCCACTGGCGCCCCGGCGGCGGTGGCGGCGTCCGAGGGCAAGACCCGCAATAAATTCTGGGAGAGCATTGAGCGCCTGACCCAGCGCGCGGTCCTGGAGCGCTTCTCCCTGCCCGTGGTTCTCGCGGATCAGGCCGGCACCATACTGCACATCCAGGGCCGAACCGGGAAATACCTGGAGCCGGCCAGCGGGCCGCCCACGCAGAGCATTCTGGATATGGCCCGGGAGGGGCTGCGCATTGATCTGTCCTCGGCCATGCGCCAGGCTGTTGCCGAGTGGCGGGAAGTGGTGCGCAGAAACGTCCAGGTGGTCACGGACTGGGGCACGCAGAGGATCAATATCTACGTCTGCCCCCTGGACCGGCCACAAGAACTGGCCGGCAGGCTGCTCATCGCCTTCGAGAATATTCCGGAGGCTCCCGAGGCCACTGCTGAGACAGTGGTCCCCGGCGAGGGGGAAAAGGACTCCGGGAACCGATACAAGGCACGGATAACGGAGCTGGAGGAGGAGCTGCGCCGGGTGCGGGAGAACCATCAGACCACCATCGAGGAGCTGGAGTCCTCCAACGAGGAGCTCAAGTCCACCAACGAGGAGCTGCAGTCCTCCAACGAGGAGCTGCAGTCCACGAACGAGGAGCTGGAGTCCTCCAAGGAGGAGCTGCAGTCGCTGAACGAGGAGCTGCAGACACTCAACGCCGAGCTGCAGAGCAAGGTGGACGAGCTGTCCGCGGCCCAGGACGATATCACCAATCTGTTGAGCAGCACGGAGATCGCCACGGTATTCGTGGATGAAAAGCTGCGGATCAAGCGCTTTTCCAACGAGGCCACCCGGATCATCAATCTCATCGACTCCGACGTGGGCCGCCCACTGGAGCACCAGGTGACCAATCTGGAACACGACGGATTGATCTCCGACCTGCAGCAGGTTCTGGACAAGCTCGTTCCCGTGGAGCGGGAAGTGCGGACCACGGACGGGACCTGGTACATGATGCGCGTCATGCCCTATCGCTCCATGGAGAACAGGATTCAGGGCTGCGTGGTGACCTTCCGCAATGTGGATGCGCAGAAAAAGGTCCAGGAGCGGCTGCAGGAGGTCAATGCCGAGCTGGACCGGGCCTGGGGGCTGGTGCGAAGCATTTTCGACATGAGCCATTGGCCCATGGCGGTATTGGACGATCAGGCCTGTCTGGTACTCGCCAATCCCGAGTTGTACAAGCTTCTGGGCCTGTCCGCCGAAGAGGCGGAAGGAAAGGATTTTTTCAGTCTTACCGAGGGGATGCTGGAGGGCACCGACCTGCGGGACAGATTGGAGAGCGCCCTGAAGCGGGGCGAGGATTTCCAGAGCACGAGCTTCGTGCTTCGTAGCGAGGGACAGGAGCGGACCTTGCTCGTGCGGGGCCGAATCGTCCCGCAGCACAAACAGAGGCCCTACCGCATTCTGCTCTCTTTTCAATACGAGTGAGCCGCTGGGCTGGCGATCCCATCGGACCCACCTCAAGCCAGGAGATAGGGCATGACATACAAAGGCAAGGGCTCGGGCTCCTTTGACGAGCTCCGACAAAAGGCCGAGGCGCTCCAGCAGAAGCGCGAGGTGGATGCCTCGGGCTATTCCGGGGACATCCTCGAGCTTGTTTACGAGCTGGAGGTGCACCAGACGGAGCTGGAGATCCAGAACGAGGAATTAAGAAGCGCCCAGGAAGAGCTGAGCAGGCTGCACCGGGAGTACGAGGATCTGTACGAATTCGCGCCGTGCGGGTACATCACCATAAGTCCCAAGGGCATCATCACCCGTTGCAACCTGAGCGGGGTCTCCCTTTTGGGATGTGTCCGCTCAAAGTTGAAATACAAGGCCCTGAGCTCCTTTATGAGCCGGCGGAGCCAGGACGACTATTTCGCCGCGTTGAAACGGGCCGGAGAGACAGGGGAGCAGCAGAGCGAGGAGCTCAGGCTAGTGGGGGAAAACAAGGATCCCCTGTGGGTCCGGTGCGATATTCTAGCCGACATTGCGGAGGACGGAGGTGTGGCGCAGTGGCGTCTCACCCTCATGGACATTACCCAGCGGATTGAGGCCCAGCAGGATCTGCAGGATAGCCAGCGGGAGCTCGCCGCCATCTACGAGAACGCGGCGCTCATTATGCTGGTTGTGGACAGGAATCTGGTGATCCGCAAGGTGAACAGGTTCAGCAGCAAGTTTTTCGGCCTCCCTCCCAACAGATTGACGCAAAGAGAGATTGGAGAAGTCCTGTCCTGTGGTCAGCACAAGGACGATCCGCGCGGATGCGGTTTCGGCCGCACGTGCGAGCACTGCACGATACGCAATACTCTGCTTCATACCTTCCAAACAGGGCGCAATACGGATCAGGCTCAGACGGACCTGCGTGTGCGGACACAGGAACAGGAAAGCGACCTGAGCTGCCTCGTGTCCACCTCGTTGATCCCCCGCAACCGCGAGAATCTGGCCCTGATTACCATCATCGACATCACGGAACGGGTACGGATGGAGCATGAGCTTCGCTATGCGAGTTTCCACGACTCGCTCACCGGCCTGTACAACCGCAATTTTTTCCAGGAGGAGATGAACCGCCTGCAGAACGAGCGCTATCAGAGCATGGGGCTTATCCTGTGCGATCTGGACGGGATGAAGTTCATCAACGACACCCTGGGCCACGCCAAGGGCGATGAAATGATCAAAAGGGCTGCTGAGCTCATGCGGGAGAGCTTTCGTGCCGGGGACATCATCGCTCGCATCGGAGGGGACGAATTCGCCGTATTCGTGCCGGGGGTGGATGCCGAGGAGGCGGAGCGGCTGGCCCAGCGCTTGAAGAGCTCGGCTGTGGAAAACAATCGGGTCGATCCCGACGTTCCCATCTCCCTGTCCATGGGATACGCGGTGAACAGGGAAACCCCAGCTGACATGGAGGAGCTTTTCCGGGAAGCGGACAATAGGATGTATTGGGAAAAGACCCAGCGGGAGCAGGACGCCCGCAGCACCATCGTCCAGGCCCTGACCCGCGCCATGGAAAACAGGGATTTCATCCATGAGGGCCACGTCAAGCGCCTGG
>JAIPEP010000171.1 GCA_021737085.1 Desulfohalobiaceae bacterium
TCCGGATGGGTTCCAGAAAGGCTTCCATTTTCTGGAACAGGAGCTTTTTGCAATCCATGCATCCCCTGCTGGCGCCGGTACAGCCCTCCATGATTTCCTGATAGGGCTCCTGCGGATCGAGCAGGCGCAGGTAGGGGAAAAGGTTGCACTGCTTGGGATCTCCAGGATCCTTGAGGCGCATGCGGTTGGTGTCCGTGAGCATGGTCTTGATCTTTTTCTGGAGGCTGTCCGGGTCATCGCCCAGAAAAACGGCGTTGTCGTAGCTCTTGCTCATCTTTCGTCCGTCCAGCCCGGGCAGGCGCGAGGACTCGGTGAGCAGCGGCTTGGGCTCGGGAAAGGTCTCCCCGTAGAAGGCGTTGAAGCGCCTGGTGATCTCCCGGGACAGCTCCAGGTGGGGGAGCTGGTCCTCTCCCACGGGGACCCGGTCGGCGCGGTAGATGATGATGTCCGCGGTCTGCAGGACGGGATAGCCCAGAAAGCCCAGGGTGTTCAGATCCTTGGCCTCCAGCTCCTGCTTGACCTCCTTGTAGGTCGGATTACGTTCCAGCCAGCCCAGGGGAGTGATCATGGAGAGCAGGAGGTTGAGCTCCGCGTGCTCCCGTATTTGGGACTGCTGGAAGAAGACGCTTTTTTGCGGATCAAGGCCTGCGGCGAGCCAATCCAAAAGGATTTCGTGGCTGTATTCGGAGATGGCATGGGGATTGGCGTAGTCCGTGGTCAGGGCGTGCCAGTCCGCGATGAAAAAGAAGCATTCCGCGCTTTGCTGCAGGTCGGCCCAGCTCTGCAGGACGCCGAAGTAGTGTCCCAGGTGCAGAGGGCCCGTGGGTCGCATGCCGGAAACGATTCGGTTGCCTTTCTCCATGGCGCCGTATCCTTTCTATGTGATTTTCGGAAGAGTTATAGAGGCACCAGGAATCCGCCCATTCCGTAGATAATGGGGATGATCACCTTTTGAGCCCCGCCTGTCACCAGGAGCAGGATGAGGATGATGAAGCCGTAGGTGCTGTGCTTGAGGAAGGCCTGGGCCAGGTGCGGAGGCAGGATTCCGGCCAGGATGTTGCTTCCGTCCAGGGGCGGCACCGGGAGCAGATTGAAGACCCCCAGGCCGATATTGATGAGCACGCCCGCCTGGCACATGTACAGGAGTGGCTCCAGAACGGGGAGCGCAGCAGCTCCGGCTGAGGTGTACAGGAGTACGGAGAGCAGGTGAAAGAGAAGGGCGAAGACGACGGCCAGCACGAAGTTGGTCGCGGGCCCGGCCACGGAAACCAGAATGAGCCCCTGGCGCTGATTGGTGAAGTAGGCCGCATTGATGGGGACCGGTTTGGCCCAGCCGATCTTGATCAGGAACAGGGCGATGGTTCCCACGGGGTCCAGGTGCTTGATGGGGTTCAAGGTGAGCCTGCCGGCGTTCTTGGCCGTGGGGTCCCCCAGGAGGTAGGCGGTATATCCGTGGGCCAGCTCGTGCATGGTGATGGCCGAAAGAACGGGAATTACCAGGATGGCGAACTGCTGGATGAATGAAGCGATGTCTGGCATGGGGACGTTGGCTTTTCTCTCGACTTGCGCCAAGAAGGAGCAAGTGCATCAAAGGATTGTTGGGTGGACCTTCTTATCGGCCCGGCGTCGTTTTCGGAACGATCTTGCTCCGGGGAAGCCTTGTGACGGGACTGGGGAGGGAGTGGTCCCGCGAGGCAGCCCCGGGCCCGCGCCGGGGTGGTGAGGCGTGGATGAACCCGCGGCTAGAGACGGTTGCAGGGGATATTGCCCACCGCCTCCTCCCATGTCTCGTCCATCTCCCTCACGTAGCGCTCCAGATTGTATTCCGCGCCGCAGCACCTGCAGCAAAGCAGCACAGCGCTTCAGGTCCGGAGCAGCTTCAGGGGCGCATTGCACTCGCGGCAGCGAAGATCCGTCTCGTTGTGTTTTTCCGAATAGCGGCCTTGGGTCATGGCGGGCCTTCTACACCATTTGCCAGGCAGGGTCAATCGCAGTCCCCCTGCCCCGGGCCACAGGTGAGACCGCGCAGCCTCCGGGGCACGGACCAGGCCTGCATCAGCCGGGCACAGGCATTGGGTACCAGATGACCCCACAGCCTCTGTCCGAGCATCCTTTCCCGGACGGTGGAGGCGCTGATGCCCTTCGTCTCGGGCGTCCGCTCCCACAGGACCTCGGTCTGCAGGTTCAGGGAACGGAAGGTATCGAGCTTTTTCCGGCCCCAGTCGTCGTAGATGGTCAGGAAAAAACAGGCCCGGAGGGGCACATAGTGCCCGTAGAGGCGGGGCCGGTTCACCGGGAAGGGGACCACGGAGAATGTCTCCTCGGAGAGTCCGGCTTCGGCCAGAACGCGGCGTACAAGGGTGTAGCGCTCGAAGTAGGTCAGCGGATTGGCCCGGGGGTCGGTGCGGACGGGATCCGCGGGGTCCTCCTGGGTCAGGCTGGGATCCGGATTGGTGATCCCGACAACCAGGTGCTCGCAGCGACTCTTGCCCGCCAGGAGATACTCCAGGTGGTCCTTGTGCAGGATCTGGAACCTGCCGTGGATGACGCCCAGACTGTGACGCGCGCTCATGTCAGCCTGAATGGTGTGCGTTTGCCGGGCCAGAAGGGCTGATCCAGCGGGGTGTCCATGACCCCGGTCAGCTTGGCCCGGTCGAGCATATTGAGAACAGTGTACATGAATTCCCGTCCGCGGATCAATCCGAGGCAGCCCATGGCGCAACCCGTTTCCTCGAAGCGGGGGATGCCGTCCCTTCGGGTTCCGTTGCTCAAGAGGGTCAGGGGCACAGGCTCGCCTGAGTGCACCAGGGGACCGCTGCTGGGTGTGGAGTGATCCGAGGTCACGGCGAGCAGGATGTTCTCCTGCAGGATCCTCTCCGGGCCGAAATCCTTCAGGCCCCGGTCCAGGGCCTGGATCACCTCCTTCTTGCGCTGGGGGTCCTTGCCGTGGGCAGCGGTGTCCGGGGCCTTGGTGTGCACGTGAATGAAGTCGTGGTCCGGAAGAAGCCGAAAAGCGGTTTCCATGCGCTCCGCGAGGTCGGCTGCGGGATCGTTTCCGTCCCGCACCCCTACAGCCTTCAGGCCCAAAAATGAGGCCAGGCCCTGATACACCGCCCCGGAAGCCACGCAGGCGCCCTTCAGGCCGAAGCGCTCCGCGAATGGCGCGGGGGTGGTATATGCGCCCGGTCTTTGGGTGATCATGGCGTTGAGCGGGGCAAGCCCCTCTCTGATGCGGCGGGCGTTTACCGGGTGGTCCTTCAGCGCGGCATAAACGCGCACCAGGTAGCGCTTCAGGGCCAGGGCCGTGTTCCGGGCTAGCGGGGCCTCTTCTGCGGAAAGGCCCTCCCAGGGGAGGACCTCCGGGACAAAAACCCCGTCCCGCATGGGATTGCTGTCCATGATGCAGGGGCTCACCTCGCCCCGGAGCAGAAGGATGCCAAAATGGTCCCGGGTGGGATGGAACCAAGCTGCGGTCCCGTTCCCGTCAGATGGCGGGAGGGCACCCAGAAGCTGCTCCAGATCCTGTTCTTGCGGCGCTTCCGGGGCCTCCCGCTCCAGGAAGAGGCAGCCCTGCCTCTCGGAAACCGTGGCCAGATGGGCCAGGATGGCCACGTCACCCGGGCCCGGCTCCAGGCCGTAGCCCAAGGCCTCCAGCAGCCCGCGGCCGGGAAACTCCTCCTGGCTGTATCCGAAAAGGGCGAAGTGGGCCTTTTCGCTGGGGAAGGCCTGTCCCTGGAGCTCGGCATGAAAGAGCCCGTTGGCACCAAGACGGGCGATGCGATCCAGATTGGGGGTACGGGCCGCCTGTAGCGGGGTCTGTCCCCCCAGCTCGGGATGGCTCCTGTCCCCGAGGCCGTCCAGGAGGAGGAGAAGGCACTTATTCGCCATGGTCTTCCATTTACCCGGCTGGAGAGTCTGCCCCGCCCAGGTGGTCCAGCAGGACCTTCCTGCTGCCCCGGGCGGCGCCTAATTCCATGGCCCTGTGGATTTCTGTCCAGGGGAGGACGGTCTCGATCAGGGGCTGTGGATCCACCAGGCCGTATTGCAGATAGTGCAGGGCCAGATCCAGGTCCCCGCAGCGCGAGCCGATGATGCTCTGCTCCTGGACCGCGATCCGGGAAAAGGGGAAGGAGGAGGAACGCTGGGCCGTCGTCTTGAGGACTATCGTCCCCCGGGGCCGGCACATGCATGCCGCCTGCTCGATCCCGGCAGGATTGCCGGTGGCTTCCACCACCAGGTCGTAACCGGTTCCGTCCTCCCCGGCTGTCGGGGCACTGCCCTCCTCCTGTCCGGTCTGCAGGATTCTGCCTCCGGCGCGCTGGAATATTTCCAACTTCTCCCGGTGCCTGCCCATAAGCAGGATATCCGGGTTCATGTGGCGCAGGGCCAGGGCTGTCAGGAGTCCCAGTTTGCCGTCCCCCAGGACCGCGATGCGCATGGCCGCGGTTATGTGGATCTGCTGGGTGATGCGGAGTGCGGCAGCCAGGGGTTCGGCAAAGACAGCCACCCGGTCCGGCATTTCCCCGGGCAGAAGATGCAGGTTGGCCACGGGAGCGGTCAGGTACTCGGCAAAGGCGCCCTGTCTGCCCCGGATCCCGATCACGGACCTGTTGGGGCAGTGGGCCTGTCCCCGGCACAAACACTCGGCACACTCGCCGCAACCGCAGTTGATATCCGCCACCGCCCTTTTGCCCTCCAGATCCTCTCGACCGGGAGCCCGAGCTATGTCCGCGACGAATTCGTGTCCGGGCACTCCGGAAAAGTCCTGATACCCGTGCAGGAGCTCCAGATCCGTGCCGCATATGCCGCTCATCCTGGGGCTAAGCAGGGCTTCCCCTGGAGCGGGTGAGGGAGCAGGCATCCTTTGCCGCTCGATTCGGCCACTCCGGAACAGGACCGCTGTCATTTCCCGCGGTGGAGAGGCTCGTGGTTTGTCTGAGCTGGACATATCCGGCTCCGTCGAAGAGGGTGGCTGAGGGGAAGAGGACATCCTTGCTCAAGCATTTTCACAGAAAATCTTGTCTCCTGCAAAATCCTGTCCTAGGATGGAGTGCTGCCTTGTGAGTCATTTGGGGATTGTCCTCATTCTTGAGCTCATGGGGCAGCCGGTCCAGTGTCCGAGCCAGAAACGGAGCGCTCCGGCCTCTTTTTTGGATCAGAAGGAAAGCCCTGGATAATGGCACACTTGTGTAATGCTCGCAAAATGCAAGGAGGCCATGGACAATGAAG
>JAIPEP010000172.1 GCA_021737085.1 Desulfohalobiaceae bacterium
TTCAACCAGATGAATACCGCTACGGGCCGCCTCTCCAGCAGCGAGCCCAATCTGCAGAACATCCCCATCAAGGGCGAGTTCGGTCCCAGGATGCGCTCCTGCTTCGTCCCCAAACAGGGCAATCTCCTGGTCGCGGCGGACTACTCCCAGATCGAGCTGCGAATACTGGCCCACTTCTCTGGGGATACCGCCCTCATCGAGGCCTTTAGCGGAGGCGAGGACATCCATACCCGGACCGCCGGGCTCATCCTGGAAAAGGGGACCGAGGCAATCACCCCCGACGAGCGGCGTCAGGCCAAGACTATCAACTTCGGCCTCATCTACGGTATGGGCCCGCAAAAGCTGGCCCGGGAAACGGGTATCACGGTCAAGGAGGCCAAGGAGTTCATCCGGATCTACTTCAGCAAGCTGGAAGGAGTTAGCCGACTGTTCGAGAACATCCAGAAAGGTGCCCAGGAACGGGGCTATGTGACCACACTCTTTGGCAGGCGCAGACTGCTGCTGGACATCAACTCCCGCAACGAGAACCTAGCCCAACAGTCCAGGCGTCTGGCCATCAACACTGTGATCCAGGGCAGCGCAGCGGATATCATCAAGGCGGCCATGATCCGGACTGCGGGCGATGCGGAGCTAGCCCGCCTGCAAGCGGAGCTAATCCTCCAGGTCCACGACGAGCTCCTGGTCGAGGTTCCCGCGGACAACGCCCGGGAGGCGGGCGAACGTCTGACGGAGAACATGGCCGGAGTGACCCGACTGGAGGTTCCCTTGACAGTCGAATGGGGATTGGGCGAAAACTGGGCAAAAGCCCATTGAGGCGGGCTCGGAACAAACAGAGCCGCATGTGTCCTCTGATTGGATATGCGGCGACGAGGAGATAATGCCTCCATGCTGAATAAACAGCGACTGCTGACCCCAGGGCCCACGGAGCTCGCACCCCAGGTAAAAGCCGCTCTGGGCCGGGACATGATCCACCACCGTAAACAGCCCTTCCAGGAAATCATGCACCGGGTCCAACAGGAGCTTGGACTCCTCTTTTGCACCGAGCAGCCGGTGATGCCACTGGCCTGTTCCGGAACGGGGGCCATGCAGGCCGCGGTGAGCAACCTTTTCCGGCACGGCGACAAAGTCCTGGTGGCCAAGGCGGGCAAGTTCGGACAGCGCTGGGAGGATATCGCCCGCACTCAGGGGCTCGAGGTGGAAACACTGGCCTATCCCTGGGGCGAGGCCATCCCCCCCGAGGACATTGGGGACAGGCTTCGGGAAAAGCCAGATATCGCGGGGGTGCTGATCCAGGCCTCGGAGACCTCCACCGGAGTGCTGCACCCAGTGGAAGAAATCAGCCGGATCACTCGAGAATCCCACGCCCTTCTCGTCGTGGACGGCATCTCCGCCGTGGGGATCTCCCCCTGCCCCATGGACCGCTGGGGGCTCGACTGCCTCATCACCGGCTCGCAGAAAGGCCTTATGCTCCCGCCCGGCCTGGCCCTGATCAGCCTGAGCGAGCGCGCCTGGGACCGCGCCGAGGGGGTGGACACGGACTGCTTTTACTTCGATCTCACCAAGGAGCGGGACAAGGTCCGGGAGGGGCAGACCCGGTTCACCACTCCGGTGAACCTCATCTACGGCCTGGAGGCTGCCCTGGAGCTATTTAAGGAAGCGGGCCTGGAGCGGATCCATCGCAAGCAGTGGGCCCTGACCCAAATGACCCGGAGCGGGGTGCGGGCCATGGGACTTAAGCCCTTTGTGCCGGAGCACTACACCTGGGGGCTGACCAGCCTCCTGCTCCCCGACGGCGTGGACGGCAAGGCCCTCTTGGACCGCATCGCAACGGAATACGGCGTTTATATGGCCGGTGGACAGGAGCACCTCAAGGGCCACCTGGTCCGCATCGGCCACATGGGCTATGTGGACTGGTCCGATTTGCTCGCCGGGCTCTTTGCTTTGAGGGAAGTCCTCTCCCGAGAGGTCGGGCTCTCTGCGGAACCCGACTTTCTGGAGCAGGCGATGGAGGCCTACAATCGGGCCTGGCATGCTCCGCTCCCCCACCTCTAGGGAGGGGAGGAATGGCAGGAAACCACTCGAGCCGGAGAGAAGGTATGAATCAGGGAAACGGGACAACGGGAGACCTGGGCACGCACCGCTCCCCGGAGGAGCGACGCGAGGCAGCGGAGAAGTACACGGAGAAGGTGACCGGCAGCCCGCATGAGCCCATGCCCAAGGTGGACATGAGCACCTTTATCATGTCCCTGTCCTCCTCAGTGCTGGTCTATCTGGGCGAGGTTCCCGACCCGGAGAACGGGGAGACCTCCTCCAATCTGGACATGGCCAGGCACACCATCGACCTCCTGGGCATGCTGGAGGAAAAGACCAAGGGCAACCTCACCCCGGACGAGGAGGAGATGCTAAACAACATCCTCTTCGAGTTGCGCATGAAGTACGTCCAGAAGTGCTGATCCGCACGGATCTGCCGCAATCGGCAGCTTGAGATTCCGATCCGCAGAGGCAACCTTGGAGCACGAGGGAAATTCCATGCAGGACACTATCCGCGTCGCTGTCGTGGGCATCAGCGGCTATACCGGGGCCGAGCTGGCCAGGCTGCTGGCCGCGCATCCGCGCTTTGAGCTCACCATGGCCACCTCCCGGGACAACGAAGGCAGGCCCCTCCAGGAGCTCTTTCCCGAGCTTCGGGATACCGGGCAAGGGGAGCTAGTGGTTTCCGCCCCGGACACCGAGGATATTGCGGCCCGCTGCGACCTCGCCTTCCTGGCCGTACCCAACGGCGCGGCCATGGAGATGGCGGCGTTGCTCCTGGACAAGGGCATCAAGGTAGTCGACCTGAGCGCCGACTTCCGGCTGCGGGAAAACAAAACCTACACCTACTGGTACGGGATGGAGCACACTCGTAGCGAGCTGTTGCAGGAAGCGGTCTACGGGCTGCCAGAGCTCTACGCAGACCGCATCGCCAAGGCCCGACTTGTGGCCAACCCGGGCTGCTACCCCACCTCGGCCATCCTGGGGCTCTATCCCGCCCTTGCCGAAGGGATGATACATCCCGAGGGCCTCATTCTGGACAGCAAGTCCGGGGCCAGCGGAGCAGGAAAAAAGCTAAAGCCCGACTTTCTTTTTTGCGAGATAGAAAACGACTTCCGCCCTTACGGCCTGGGAGGCGTCCACCGTCATACCCCGGAAATCGAGCAGGAGCTCTCCGGTGTTGCCGGCAAGGATTTGACCGTGTCCTTTAATCCGCATCTTTTGCCCGTGGACCGGGGAATCATCTCCACCATGTACGCCGATGCGGCAATGGGGGCGAGCCTGGACGACATCGCAGCGGCCTACTCCAGCCGTTACCGGGACACCGGCTGGATCCGCGTCCTGCCGCAGGGCGAGATCCCCAGGCTTTCCAGCGTGCGGGGAAGCATGTACTGCGACATCGGGATAATCCAGGACCGACGCAGCGGCAAAATGATCTTCGTGTCCGCGATCGACAATCTCTGCCGCGGCGCCTCCGGCCAGGCCCTGGCCAACGCCAACCTGATGCTGGGGCTGGACATGGGCGCCGGGCTCGGACCGCGGGTGGTGTGAGGCCGGAAGATATTTATCGCGCAGCCCGCGAAGGCGCGGAGAAGATCTCACCTTCCAGGGCCCCGCTTGAAGCGGGGGCCTTTTCGCATCTCCTCCATTCATCCCCTTATTTGCATCACTACGAACCAATTCTCATCAAGCAGCTAGCCACAAGGCCTTGACCTGTCCCTTACATATTAGTATAGTAATACTATCCTTGTAGTAATGCATAGTTGGAGGTATGGGCATGTCTCGAGAAACACCTACAACCGCATTGACCCAAAAATCCCAGATCACCCTGCCCAAACGGATCAGGGAATACCTGGGTCTGGCTCCGGGTGATCAGGTTCGATTCGAGATCGTGGGGCACGCGGTGAGGATCGTCCCCGTGGTCTCCAGGCTGGAGGAAAACTTCGGCAAGGTGACGCCCTGCAACAGGCCCGAGGATTTTCGACGACTCAGAGAGGATTTCGAGAAGGGCGTGGGAAAGGAGGCCGGAGAGGAGTCCTAGGTCATGCGTTTCATCGACACCAATGTCTTCCTCCGGTATCTCACCGGCGACGACAAGGAAAAGGCCGCAAATGCCCTAGCCCTGCTCAAGCGCCTGGAGATGAACCGGGAAAAAGCGACCACCAATCTTTTGGTGATCTTTGAAACGATTTTTACTCTGGAAAAATTCTACAAGGTCGATCGAGAAAAGGTACGAAATTTCCTTCAGCCGATCCTGGAGCTCAGGGGACTCAAGTTTCGCGGGGCGGACACGGTGATTGACGCGCTGGACATTCACACCAGCAAGAACATCCCCTTTGCCGACGCTTTCAACGCCGCCTATATGCGCGCCAACGACCTCAAGGAAATTTACAGCTACGACGAGGACTTCGACCGAATTGAAGATATCGACAGGATTGAGCCCCCGTTTTCCAGCTCAGAGTAATATCCCATGAAGCTTGGAGGATTTTTTTCAATCTCGAATTATCCTTTCGACAACCCTGAACCGAAAACCTGAAACACGACAGCCGCCCTCCCGCTTCCGGCCCACCCATTACCTCTTTCTTGCCTCTTTCCTCCAATCCTTGGCTTTGGGCTCTTACACCTCGGCCTTTTTCCGACCAACCCTGAACGGGGAACGGGGAACCTGCCACATACATGAGGACTTCAAAATCGTGCAGCAACGAAGGAGACGGGTGCGTATTCGTCCAAACCCACCCCCAACCCCCCTACCCCATCTCGTCGTTGCGGCGGTCGAGGAGCCTCTTGCTCTTGCCGAAGCTCCGGGGCAGGTCACCCGGATCCACCACCTTGACCTCGGGGGTGACCAGGAGCTGCTTGCGCAGGGCCAGGGAGATGGCCCGGCTTAGATTGAGATCGGCGTCCGAGCTCGCGCCCTGCGTCCGCTCCACGTGGAGAAGCATCACGTCCCTGCCCTGATGCCGCTCCAGAACGATCTGGTACTCCGATCCCGCCTCGGGGAAGGTTTCCAGGACCTCCGCGATCTGACCCGGATAGATGTTCACCCCGCGGAAGATGAACATGTCGTCGGAGCGGCCCAGGATGCGGTCGTGCAGGGGCAGCTCCAGCCCGCAGGAGCAGACCCCTGGAATCAGCCGGCAGAGGTCCCGGGTGCGG
>JAIPEP010000023.1 GCA_021737085.1 Desulfohalobiaceae bacterium
CCGGACCACCTCAAAAAGAAGTTCCGCCAGACAGCTGCAGAACTGCAAACAGCCTGGCAAGAAAATGGAATCCCCCACTGGTTCGAGTCCGAGGACAAAGGAGAATCCTGAGGTGTCGCGCTTCGACCCGGAACCGATTATGGACGTGTTGCATCATCTTCTGGGCCCGGAGGGCTGTCCCTGGGACAGGGAACAGACCCCGCATTCCCTGTGCGAGTACCTGGTGGAGGAGGTCTACGAGCTTGTGGAAGCAGTGCGCGGTGGCGATAAACAGGAGATCCGCGAGGAAATGGGGGATGTGGCCTTTCTCTTCGTTTTTTTGGCCACATTGCTCTCCCGGGAATACGGTCTAGACCTGCAGCAGGTCTGGGAGGCGAGCGCCGAGAAAATGAGACGCCGCCACCCCCATGTTTTTGGGGAACAAAATATCGAGACCCGGCAGGAGCTCAGACAAACCTGGGAGCAGATCAAGGCCTCCGAGAAGAAAACTTCCTCGAATCCTACCCGGAGGAGCGCGGACAAGATGGCCTCCATACCCGAATCCCTCCCGCCCTTGCCCAAGGCCTATCGCATCCAGTCCAAGGCCAAGGATTGCGGTTTCACCTGGGATTCTGACCGCGAGCAGAATCTGGCTCTGCAGCGGGAGTGGGAGGAGTGGGAAGAGGTGCGCGCCTCCTCGGATCATTCCCGAAAGGAGGAGGAGTTCGGCGATCTCCTCTTCAGCTTGGTGGAGCAGGGTCGACGGGAGGGGATTAAGGCCAATGCGGCCTTACATGGGGCCAACCGGAAGTTCTTGCGCCGTTTTCACCGCGCCCTGGAGATCGCCGAGGAGAGGGGTCTGGATTGGGAGCGGCTGGACATGGCGGAAAAGGACGGGCTCTGGGAAGAGGCCAAAAGAGAGGAAAAGGCGAGAGAACCCTCATCCTGAGATTCTGCCCACTAGAGATTTCCGCGTTTGTAACCGCCGCCATTAAAAGGGATTATGCTGGAGCTGCTTAGGATTCAAAATCTTGCCCTGATCGAGGATCTGGAGCTGGAGTTCTCCCCCGGACTGAATGTGCTCACCGGAGAGACCGGGGCGGGCAAGTCCTTTATTCTCCGTGCCCTGGATTTCGTGCTGGGGGACAAGCTCCCTCCGGACAGCATCCGACCCGGCGAAGGCCGGGCCAGGGTGGAGGCCCTTTTCAGCCTCCCCGAGGGCGATTACGTGATCAAGCGGGAGATCCTCAGGGACAAGAACAGGAGCAGGATCTATCTTAACGACAGCCTGAGCTCCCAGGAAAAGATCAGGGAGCTGCGCTCCAGGCTGATAATGCACACCAGCCAGCACGAGCAGCAAAGGCTACTCAGTCAGGCCTATCACACAAAGATCCTGGACACGCGTATTTCGCAGGAGATGCTTGCCGAGCGCGACGAGACCTTGGCCGAGTTGCGCTCGGTCAAGGCCAGGCAAAAGGAGATAGCGGACCGGGCCAGGGAGTTGGAGGAAAGACGCGAATTTCTGGAATACCAGGAACAGGAGATCGCCAAAGTCGAGCCCCGTGCCGGGGAGGAGGAGGAGCTGGAGGAAAGAAAGCGCCAGCTCCGGGAGCAGGCTAAATCCATGCAGGCCCTGGAGCGCTCGCTGGACCTTTTGGAGGGACAGGAGCACCGGGTTTTGGACAAGGTGGGAGATCTGCACTCCGAGATTGCCGCCTTAGCGGAGAGTGATCCGGAGCTCCAGGACGAGGCCGCTCGCCTGGAGGAGATGCGCTACGAGCTGCAGGAGCTCGCGGTCAAGCTCAAGGATCGCCCTCCGCCACCGGACACGGAGCAGGAGCTGGAACGGATCGAGTCCAGGATGTGGGAGCTGGGCAGGCTCAAGCGCAAGCTGGGCCGCTCCCTGGAGGGGATCACCGGGCTGCAGGGCGAGATCCGGGAGAATCTGGACTTTTTGGATAACTGCAATTTGCAGTTGCAGCAGCTGGCCCGCAGGGAAGAGGAGCTGGAAGGAAGCCTGGACGAGGTGGTGCAGCGGATCAACAGGGCTCGGGAGGAGGCGGCAGAAGAGCTTTCCCTGCGGTTGCACAGGGAGCTGCGGGACCTGGGTTTCCCCCAGGGAATGGAGGTGGTCTTTCAGTTCAGCCCTGTGCAGCTTTCGGAGCAGGTGACCGAGAACCGGGCCAAGCTGATGTGGAAGCCCAATCCGGGCCATCCCCCCCAGCCTCTGGATCAGATCGCCTCCGGAGGGGAGCTGTCCCGCTTTTTGTTGGCCCTGGTGGGTCTCTTCTCCCAGGAACAGGCCCCAACCTTGCTCTTCGACGAGGTGGACGCCGGCATCGGCGGGGTTACCCTCTCCAAGGTGGGGCAAAAGATCAGCGAGCTGGCCGGGCGGCAGCAGGTGATTCTTGTCTCCCATTGGCCCCAGTTGGCCTGTTTGGCCAGGAAACACTTCCTGGTCTCCAAGGAGGTGGAGGAGGAGAGGACCTCCACCCGTTGCCGTTCCCTGTCCGCAGAGGAGGTCCAGCAGGAGCTGGCCAGGATGGCCGGGGGAGGAGAGCAGGGTCGCCTCCTGGCAGGGAAACTCATAGAAGAGGGTGGCCATGACAACTGAAGAGCAAAAAATGACCCTCCACCACGACCTCAAGGTTCTGGAGACTGAGAGCCTGGACAGCGGATTCCACTGGCTAAGGCTGAATCCGCCCAGCTGGTCCTGGCAGCCCGGTCAGTTCCTCATGCTCCGGCCGAGGGAGTGGAGCAGCGACCCTTTTCTCCCCCGCCCCCTGTCCATCGCGGACCTGGACGGTGAGGCCCTGAGCCTGTTTTGGCATGTCGTGGGCAAGGGGACGCGGAAGATGACTCATCTGCGCTCCGGAGACCGGGTCCGTGTCTGGGGGCCGCTGGGTCGGGGATTTTATTTTGAGCCCCACATGCCCGTTCTCCTGCTGGCCGGAGGGATGGGGCTGGCTCCATTCATCGGGCTGATCCGGCATCATCCCCATCCGGAGAACCTGGAGCTGATCTTCGGGCACAGGGAAGACCTTTCCAGCTATCCCCTGGCCGAGCTGTCCAAGCGGATCCTCACCTGGAGCCTCCAGGACCGGACCCCCAAGGATCTGGCCAAACTGGAGAAGGCGATGAAGGTCAAGATTCAGGGCTACTCCGGAGACGGCCGAGTCCTGGCCTGCGGTCCCCGCCCCTTTTTGAGCATGGTAAGCAGGCTGTCCCGTGAAAACGGCGCCCGGACCCAGGTCTGCATGGAAACCCCCATGGCCTGCGGGCACGGCGTCTGTCTGGGCTGCAGCGTCCCAGGGGCGGGAGGTCGGACATATCAGGCCTGTGTGGACGGCCCCGTGTTTTCTGCGGAAGAGCTGGCCCTGGATCAAGAGTGAGGACTTATTCTGCCCGGAGCATAGAGTAGAGCCTATGGAACAAACGGTTGCGCTGGGGGGGCTGACCCTGAAGAATCCCGTCCTGACCGCCTCCGGCACCTTCGGCTACGGAACGGAAGCCTCCGCTTTCGGGGATGTGCGTTTTTTGGGGGGTATTGTGGTCAAGGGCCTGTCCCTGGAGGCCAGGCCGGGCAATCCGGGTGGCCGCATCGCCGAGACCCCTTGCGGAATGCTCAATAGCATCGGTCTGGAGAACATCGGGGCCGGTCGTTTCGTGCGGGAGTTCCTGCCGCGGCTGCCCTGGCAGGAGACCCCGGTGGTGGCCAACATTTATGCGGGGGACTACGACGAGTTCGCCGAGCTTGCGGCCTATCTGGCTGATCAGGAGGGCATCGCCGGCCTGGAGGTAAACATCTCCTGCCCCAATGTCCGGGCCGGCGGGGCCCGCTTCGGACAGGATCCGGACATGGCGGCAAAGGCCTGCGCCGCGGTGCGGGAGAAGGCAGGGGACAAACCGGTGATCCTCAAGCTGAGCCCCAATGTCACGGACGTGACCGAGATCGCCCGTGCAGTGGAGGATGCCGGCGCTGACGCCGTGTCCCTGATCAACACCCTTTCCGGCATGGCCGTGGATATTCGAACCAGGAGGCCTGTACTGGGTAGCGTAATCGGCGGGCTTTCCGGGCCCGCGATCAAGCCGGTGGCCCTGCAGGCGGTGTACCGGGTCTGCCGGGAGGTGAACATTCCCGTTGTCGGCTTGGGGGGTATCACCTCTGCGGAGGACGCCCTGGAGTTCATCCTGGTGGGTGCCCGCGCGGTCCAGGTGGGCTCCGCCAGCTTTGCCGACCCGCAACTGCCCTTTTCCCTCGTTTCCCGGCTGGAGGAGCTCTGCGAGGAGCTGGGAATCGAGTCCTGGGAAGAGTTCCGGGGAAGGATAGAGACGGAGTAGGCCCCAGACACTCGCTTAGTACCCTCCTTTGCCCGGGCCACCGCGGATCTGCTTGCTCCCATCCCCACACAACCCTCATTCCCGGGCCGACCCGGGCATAACCAAGCATGAAAATGCTGCGAGACGATCCGTAAGTCGAGCCTCGCCTTGTATTCTTATGTAATTCAGAAGATTAGACATATTTACCTACAAAAAGACTCACAGTGAGGCCTTGCTCGCAGCTCCCTTGGACAAGCAAGCGAAGATATGCGACTAGACGTCTTTTGACATTCGTGAGGCCTTAATCTAAGGAGAATGGACTGCGGGCGATAAGAGGCGACCCCAAAACAGCAGGGTAACCGAGTCACTCAGCCGCTGGCTGTACAGAAGGTTAGGGGACTACATTCCCCCAGGCAGCGGGGCGAAGCCACAGTGCCGGATTTTCCGGTAGGGACCGGTGGAAAAGGCCCCATCAAGGAACACATTATGAGCAGCATCGGCAGGATCCGGGGCTTTTCCGATATCCTGGGCCAGGAAGCCAGGAAGTTTCGTTTCATGGAGGATAGGGCCCACTCTGTCTTCAGCCGCTATGGTTTCCGCGAGCTCCGGCTACCCATGCTGGAGCACACGGAATTGTTCGCGCGCAGTATCGGAAGCGATACGGATGTGGTCCAGAAGGAGATGTTCACCTTTCCGGACAGGAAAGGGAGACACCTCACCTTGCGGCCCGAGGCAACCGCTGGCGCGGTGCGGGCCTACATCGAGGACAAGCTCTATTCCGGAGGGGGCCTGACCAAGCTCTTCACCGTGGGGCCCATGTTCCGCTACGAGAGGCCCCAGAAGGGCCGGCAGCGGCAGTTCCACCAGGTCAACGCGGAGGCCTTCGGCTCCGCCTCTCCCCTGCTCGACGCGGAGATGATCCTCATGCTCTGGACCTATCTCCGCGAGCTGGGTCTGACAGACCTGACCCTCCAGATCAACAGCCTGGGCTGCCGGGAGTGCCAGCCGGTATACGCGGAGCGTTTGCAAGACTACCTGGCCCACACGGACCGGAGCCGCTTTTGTGCCGACTGTCAGGAGAGGGCACAGAGGAACCCCTTCCGCCTTTTGGATTGCAAGCAATCCCAGTGCCAGGAGCTCATGCGCGGGGCCCCCTCCATGCTGGACTCCGTGTGCAGCGATTGCAGAAGCCATTTGGATACCGTGCTGGACAGCCTGCAGCAACTGGGAATCCCCTACGAGGTGAACAGCGGCCTGGTGCGGGGGCTGGACTACTACCAGCGGACCACCTTCGAGATAGTCTCCGGGGCCATCGGGGCCCAGTCCTCTGTGGCAGGCGGAGGACGTTACGACGATCTGGTGCGCCAATTGGGCGGCCCGGACCATCCCGCCATCGGCTTCGCCTGCGGCATGGAGCGGCTGAGCCTGCTCCTGGAGGATCCCGGCCCGGAAGTCACGGACTTCTATTTGGCCGTTCTGGACCCTGAGGGGTTCAGCGAGGGGATGCGGATCTGCGAGGAGTTGCGCCGCAAGGGCTGGAAAGGGGAAATGAACCAGGAGACGGCGAGCGTCAAAAGCCAGACCCGACACGCCCACAGGCTGGGGGCGCGTTTCTGCCTCTTTCTGGGGCAGGAGGAGCTGGCAAGGGAATCTATCACGGTCAAGGACATGAGCTCCGGACAGCAGTCCCAGTGCGGGAAAGAGCACCTCCCGGACATGCTGAGGCAATAGGAACAAGGAAAGGCAGCAAGGACGAGCGCTCTATGCCCGAAATCAGTTCAGAACAGCTCCTGCAGGACCTGGACGGCTGGCAGCGGACCCACGGCTGCGGGGAGCTCGGCAGCGAGAATCTGGATCAGGATGTCTGCCTCATGGGTTGGGCCCAGTTTCGCAGGGATCACGGCGGGCTCATCTTTATCGATCTGCGCGACCGCCAGGGGCTGACCCAGGTGGTCTTTTCCCCGGACCACAATGCCACGGCCCATGAAGAGGCCCACGTGCTCCGCCCGGAGTATGTCCTGGCTGTCCGGGGCAGAGTGCGGAGGCGGCCCCAAGGGATGGAGAACTCCAAGCTCCCCACAGGGGAAATCGAGGTCGTGGTCCTGGAATGGAAGCTGTTGAACAACAGCAGGACGCCGCCCTTCCCTATTGAAGACCGCATCGACACAGGGGAGAACCTGCGCCTTAGGCACCGCTATCTGGATCTTAGGCGAAGTGGCATGGCCCGGAATATCGTCCTCAGGGACCGCGCGGCCCAGAGCGTGCGCAGGTTTCTGGAGCAGGACGGTTTCCTGGAAGTGGAGACCCCGGTGCTGACCAAGAGCACTCCGGAAGGGGCCAGAGACTTCCTGGTCCCCAGCCGCATCCATCAGGGGAACTTCTACGCCCTGCCCCAGAGCCCCCAGCTGTTCAAGCAACTGCTCATGCTCGGCGGCATGGACAAGTACTACCAGATCGTGCGCTGCTTCCGGGACGAGGACCTGCGCGCGGACAGGCAGCCGGAGTTCACCCAGATCGACCTGGAGATGGCCTTCGTGGACGAGAACCAGGTCATGGACGTGTCGGAGCGCATGATCTGCCGCCTCTTCCGAGAGACTTTGGGGGTGGAGCCTTTGCGCCCCTTCCGGCGCATGACCTATGAAGAGGCGATCGCCAGCTACGGAGTGGATCGCCCGGACACGCGCTTCGACCTCCTCCTGGAGGATGTGGGGGACATCGTCCGCGATTCCGGGTTCAATCTTTTCGCCAACGCGGAACAGGTCAAGGCATTGCGCGTTCCTCAGGGCGGGGAGCTGACCCGGAAGGAGATCGACGACCTCACGGAATACGTCAAGGATTTCGGGGCCACCGGCCTGGCCTGGATCAAGGTGCGCTCCGACGAATGGCAGTCCCCCATCGCCAAGTTCCTCAGCGAAGAGGAGAAACAGGGCCTTGCGGAGCGGCTCGGTCTCCAGGCCGGGGACATCGTGTTCTTCCAGGCCGCATCCCGGGATGTGGTCAACGAGTCCCTGGGCAACCTGCGGTTCAGGCTGGGGCACCGCTTCGGCCTGATTCCGGAGGAGGAGTACAGCTTTACCTGGATCACCGATTTTCCCCTCCTGGAGTGGAATCCGGAGGATAAGCGCTGGCAGGCCTGTCACCATCCCTTCACCGCTCCCCGCAGCGAGGACCTGGAACGCCTGCGAAGCGCTCCGGAAACCGTCCAGGCCAGGGCCTACGACCTTGTCCTCAACGGGACGGAGATCGGGGGAGGCTCCATCAGGATCCACAGGAAGGAAACGCAGACCGCCATGTTCGAGGCCTTGGGCATGGATCCGGAGCAGGCCCAGGCCAAGTTCGGCTTCCTCGCGGATGCCTTGGAATACGGCGCCCCTCCCCACGGGGGCATAGCCTTCGGGTTTGACCGCATCGTGATGCTTCTCAGCGGATCTGCATCCATACGCGATGTAATTCCCTTCCCCAAGACCCAGAGGGGCACTTGCCTCATGACCGGAGCCCCCACGGAGGTGCACCGGGAGCAACTCAGGGAAGCGGGCATTCGGCTGCGGGAGAAGGGCGGCTATGGGACGCAGTAGTTTGCTTCCTCCAGCTGTGGAGATACAAGGGGAAGTTTGGACACTATAGCCCGCTCCTCAAATCGAGGGTGCATGAATATGGTCAAAGAGATTAAAGTTTTTCCCGATCCGGTGCTCTATGAGGAGAATTCCAACATCGATCGGATATCTGATGCCGTTAGGCAATTGGCCCGGGACATGACGGATACCATGTACGAAAAAGGTGGAATCGGGTTGGCCGCCCCGCAAGTGGGTGAGAACTGTCAGTTGGTCACTGTGGATGTGAGCGGCCCGCAGCGCCGCGAAGAATTGCTGGTCATGGTGAATCCGGAGATCATCGAGACGAAAGGCGATGTGGAAAGCGAAGAAGGCTGCCTCAGCCTCCCGGAATTCAAGGGCACTGTCCGGCGTGCCGAGGAAGTGACCGTTTCCTGGCGCGATTTGGAGGGAGGGATCCGACAGATGCAGGCGAGCGGGCTTCTCGCCTGCTGCCTGCAGCACGAGATCGACCATTTGCGTGGCGTGCTGCTTGTGGACCAGGTGGGCCGTCTAAAGCGGAACATGTACGAGAAGAAGATGAAAAAGCTTTATTCGAGCGAACAATGAGCCCTGTTCGGACCGTTTTTCTGGGAACCCCGGATTTCGCTGCCCATATCCTGGACAGGCTGCTCGCCTCGGACCAGGTTCAGGTGGCCGCGGTCTTCACTCAGCCGGATCGTTTTGGAGGTAGAGGGAAAAAGCGCCTGGAGCCCCCGGTGAAGAAGCTAGCCTCCCAGCACGGGGTTCCCGTTTTCCAGCCCGAAAGGCTGGACGGGGAAAGCGTGGAGGAACTGCAGCGGATGGGATCGGATGCCCTGACGGTAGCCGCCTATGGACAAATTTTGCCTGCAGAGGTTCTTAATGTGGCTCATCTGGGAGCGATCAACCTCCACGCCTCCCTGCTTCCCAGATACCGCGGCGCGGCCCCCATTCAGTGGGCTTTGCTCAACGGTGATAGGGTGACCGGGGTGACCACCATGCGCATGGAACAGGGGATGGATTCGGGCCCCATCCTGGAGCAGAGGGCTCTGGCCATCGGCGTGGACGACACTGCGGGGACCCTACACCATGAGCTTGCCCAGATGGGCGCCTCTCTCCTGCTGAGCACCTTGACCCGCCTGGCTGCCGGCAATCTGGTCCCGGTGGGGCAGGATCCGGAGCAGATAAGCTACGCGCCCAAGCTGGGCAAAGAGGTGAGGCGTATCGACTGGAACCAATCCGCCCCCAAGATCCACAACACCATTCGTGCCCTGCATCCCAGCCCGGGGGCCTACTGCTATCTGCGCAAGAGCGCGGACGATGCCCTTCTTCGGGTCCGCCTCTTTCCCGGGGAGCCGGGTGAGGAATTGGCCCGGGCCGATCCGGGGGAGGTTCTCGGGCTGGATAGCCGGGAGCGTTTGGGGTTCGCCTGCCGCGACCGCGCCTACTGGATACCCGCTGCGCAGCCCGAGTCCGGACAACCGCTTGCGGCCAGGGATTTTTACAACGGATACCTTGCCTAGCCCAGGCGATCTGAATTGAAAACACAACCCACGGATATCACCTACCTAAGGCTCGCCGAGCAGATCAAGGACTTTTCTTCTGTCCGCAAGCGTCTGTTCATCGGGCTGCTGAGCGGCACCTCCCTTTTGATCGTTCTCTGCCTGGGGCTTTTTTGGCTGATCCCCTATGTGGGATTGACCACCATCCACCCCGCAGCCCCGTGGGTTCTGGCCGGCCTGTTTGGACTGGCCGCCCTCCTGGTGATATGGTCCTCGCTGGCCTTGGTGCTAAACATCCTGCTCAAGCGGTCTGTTCTCTTTTCCCGCAAGATCCGCGGGATAGCGGTGACCTGCTACCTGCCCCTCATGGTTACGGTGGGCAGGCTCCTCGGCTTGTCCAAGGAAAGGATCCGGGCTTCCTTCATTCAGGTCAACAATGACATGGTCCAGGCAGAGTGCAGCAGATACCCCCCGGAAGACATCCTCCTGCTTATGCCCCATTGTCTGCAGAACAGCCGCTGCAAGTACCGCCTGACCTACAACATCCACAACTGCCGCCGCTGCGGGGAGTGCCAGATCGCGGACCTGCTTGCCTTCAGCGAGTCCTACGGGGTCAAGCTGGCCATTGCCACCGGCGGGACCATCGCCAGACGGATCGTGGTGCAGAACAGGCCCAGGCTCATCATCGCCGTGGCCTGCGAAAGGGATCTCTCCTCCGGGATCCAGGACACATATCCCCTCCCAGTCTTCGGGATCCTCAACGAGCGTCCCTTCGGGCCGTGCCTGGACACCAGGGTGACCCTGCACCAGCTGGAGCTCGCCATCCAGAACTTCCTGGAGCAGGATAGGTCCCCCGGGGCCAGCCCTCCGTCCGGTGAGGAGCAACGGGACAGCGGATGGAATGAGGAGTCCTAGCCGCCGTGAGCGCAGACGCACGACATGCCTGCATCAGCGCAGTTTCCCAATGTCTCCGTGGAGAGGACCTGCAGGCGGCCCTCAACCGGAGCCTGGCCGGGGCGGGGCTTAGCGACGCGGACAAGAAGCTGGTCAGCAAGATCGGCTATGGCTACTTGCGCCACAAGACGCGCATTGATTTTCTCCTGTCCCGCATGGTCAAGGGCAGGCTCAAGAAGCTCCCCTCCTCCCTAATCCTGCGCCTGGGTTTGGCGGTTTTCGAGCTGCACCACCTGGAGCGTGTTCCGGAATACGCCACAGTGCACTGGTATGTGGAGGAGGTGAAAAAGGTCTTTTCCCCCAGGATGGGCAAGCTGGCCAATGCGGTGCTGCGGGAGGTCCTTCGCTGGGGGGAGGCGGTGCACGACCCGCAATTCTATTGGCACGGCACCAAGGACCGGGCCACCTTTCTGGCCCGCTACTACTCCTGTCCCGGCTGGATCGTCCGGCTCTGGAGAAACGCCTACGGTGAAGAGGCCTGTCTGGGGCTCTTGGCCAACAGCCTGAGGCAGCCCCATACTGGGTTACGCGTCAACCGGAACCTGTCCGGGGCCGAAGAGTTATATGCCTCTCTGGCGGAGGAGGCGGAGCACACTTTTTCCCGGGAGTGGGGCGTAGCCCTTAAAGGGCCCTCCTCCCTCTCCTTGTCCGAACTGGAGTCCGCCGGGCGGATCAGCAGACAGAGCTTGGCCGCCCAGTTGGTGTTGGCCGAGCTGGTCCCTTCCAGCTGGAGCTCCCCCATCTGGGACGCCTGTGCCGGCCGCGGGGGCAAAACCGGGGCTCTGCTGGAATCCACCTCCGCATCCGTATGGGCCAGCGATATTAGCCAAGAGAAGATCCGGGGCCTGCAGTGGGAGATGTCCAGACTCCAGTCGGCACCTGTGCCGGCCTTCGTGCACGACGCCGCCGCTTCGCCCTGCCTGAGGCGGTCCCCGGGCACCATTCTCCTCGACGCTCCCTGCTCCGGCCTGGGCGTCCTCAGCCGCAGGCCGGATATCAAGCACAAGCGCACCCCCAAGGAGGTGGAGCGTCTGACCCGAATCCAGCAAGGGATTTTGAACAGCTGTTTGGAAGGTCTTCCCCCGGGGGGATGGATGATCTACGTGACCTGCACGGTGAACCCGGAGGAGAACGAGAAAGGTGTAAAGCGTTTCCTCGCGGATGCGGGGGGAAGGATTCAGCTATGCCGCGCCTTTTGTCCCGCAGTCCCGGGGCTAAACGAGTTCTTCTACGCGGCCCTTTTGCGCAGATCCTTGCCCAGCGGGTGACACCCGGGGCAGGGGATAGGACTGCAGACAGGGGAATGCGGGTTTAACCATGTGCATCAACGTGACCTGCGGGCTCATCGAGGCCGAGGGGAAGGTGCTAGTCGCAAGGCGGGCGGGTAACAGGGAGCACTCCGGGCTGTGGGAGTTTCCCGGGGGCAAGTTGTCCCCCGGGGAGACGGAATCCGAGTGCCTCCGCCGGGAGATACGCGAGGAGCTGGGCGCGGAGATCCGGATAGAGCGCCGTCTGCGGCCCAGCCTGCACTGGAGGTCGGACCGGTCCCTCTGTCTGATCCCCTTTGTTTGCAGCCTGGTGCGGGGAAGGCCCAGTCCTCTGGAGCACGACCGGATCCTCTGGGCCGGGGGGCGGGAGCTCTTGCGGCTTTCCTGGTGCCCCGCGGACCTGCCGGTTCTGCGGCAGTATCTCCGCGAGCGGGACCCCCGGCTGCTGGAAGGGCTGCCGGACTGCGGGGAATAGTATCCGGGGTTTATATGATAATGTGTTTAACGCTTTGCATTAACTTGAAATACGGCGAGGCTCGTCAGGGAGTGCGCTGAAGCCGTGTTTCATATACTTGGCTGCCTGTTTCTTCGCGATATGGGGATCAAGGCGGTATCGCCTGACAGCCCGCGCTGCAGAGGGCGAGAGGAGAACATACGGTGTCTTGTTAGCTGGAACCGAGCAGCTTGAGCAGTTCTCGGCAGTGGACGCCGGGATAAAACACTGGCATCAGCGCATCCCTTGACTCGCCTCGCAGCATTTTCCTGCTTGGTTGTGCCGGCATCAGCGCAGACATTAGGATTATTTGCAGACAGGCTCGGACCCGGGCTCCAGGCCGCTTAAATAATCCACCACAGCCTTCTCTTCCTCCTCGGTTATGTCCATTCCCTTTCCCACCATACGCTTTACTGTGCTCTCCCAATAGCTGCGATCCTGGTCCAGATTGGTACAGACCACGAGATTGGCGTGGCAGGTTACGCAGGCGGTGGTCTCCACCTTCTCCCCCAGGGGCTGCTCCTGGCTGCACGCCAAAAGAGGTGCTCCCAGGAGCAATGCTGCGAGAATGAGCCCGAGTATACGTTTGTCCATGGTCTGCTTCCCCTTTGTTTTTCACCCCTATCCGGGTAGTCTATGGATTGCCCGGCAACACGGCCAGCTGGCAAGTCTACCAGAAAAGCAGTCCCACACGTAGGCTAACTACGCTACGACCTTGAACTTTTTTCGCCCGTCACTTGGAATTTTTGAACGCCCTGCCTGATAAGGACTTTTTCAACAGCCTGATAGGTCTACCAGAAAAGCACTCCCACAATGGATCCGGTCAGACAGGTGGCGAGAGTTCCCGCCAGAATGGATTTCAGCCCCATGCCGGCGATCTCCGCCTTGCGCTCTGGTGCCAGACCTCCCAGGCCACCGAGCATGATGCCCAGGGAACCGGGGTTGGCGAAGCCGCACATGGCATAGGTCATGATCAGCCGGGAACGCTCGGACAGGCTTTCCTGCGGCAGTTCTGCCAGTTCCAGATAGGCCAGGAATTCGTTGAGCACGGTCTTGGTGCCCATCAGTCCCCCCGCGGCGAAGCACTCCTCCCAGGGGATCCCCAGCAGCCAGACCACCGGGGCCATGATCCAGCCCAGGATACGCTGCAGGGTGAGGGGGTCGCCGCCTACAGAGGGGAGGATCCCCAGGATCTGGTTAATCAGGGAGACCAGGGCAATGAGGACGATGAGCAGGGCGATGATCTGGATCAAGAGGCTAGCCCCCTCCTGGGTGCCGCTGGCGACGGCGTCCATGCTCCCGCTGGCCCGGACAGGGCTGTGCACCTCCGCGCCGGTGAGCCGGTCCGCAGGAGCGGGTATCAGGATGCGGGCCACGGCCACCGCCGCAGGCGCGCTCAAAAGGGAGGCGGTGAGCAGGTGGCCCATGGCGTTTTGCATGACCGGGGACAGGATACTGGCGTAGAGGACCATTACGGTCCCGGCGATGGTGGCCATGCCGGAGCTCATGAGGCAGAAGATCTCCCCCCGGTGCATGCGGGGAAGATAGGGTTTGACGAAGAGGGGTGCCTCCACCATGCCCAGAAAGACGTTGGCCGCGGTGCCCACACCTTCGGCGCCTCCCACGCCCAGGGTGCGGCGCAGGACAAAGGAGAAACCCCGCACGATCCTTTGCAGAATTCCCCAGTAAAAGAGCAGGGAGGATAGGGCGCTGATGACCAGGATAAGAGGCAGCCCCTGGAAGGCGAGGATGTAAGTGTCAGCCCCCTGTTTCGTCTTGAAGGGGATCTCGCCGCCGCCCAGATAGCCGAAAACGAAGGAGGTGCCTTCCCGGGTTGCCTGTTCCAGGGCCTGTACCGCATTGTTCAGCAGGAGGAAGAAGTTCCTGGATCCGGGAAGCTTGAGCAGGACAAGGGCCAGAATGAGCTGCAGGAGCAGTCCCGCGCCCACGCTGCGCCAGGGAATGGCGCGGCGGTTCTCCGAAAAAAGCCAGGCCAGGACCAGGAGGACGGGAATGCCGAGGAGGCTTTGCAGGGGAAGAGCCATAGTCATCCCGCTGGTTATGCATTGACAGGTTCCATGAGCTTAGATACAAAAAAATAAGATTGTCAAACCTTTAAAAGGAAAGCTGACGGCGTTATTCCCCGATAGCGTAAGGGGGATTTCCTGCGGCACGGATCCGGCGGTCCTGTTCGGATCCGGAAGGGGAAGGGCAATGCAAGACAGGGTGGGTTGCGTAAAGGCGTGCCTTTTCTGCCTCATTGCTTTTTTCTTTTTCCTGTTTTTGAGCAAGGAGGTATGGGCCATGCGCGTTCAAACTGAGGCATTCAGCGATAAGGGGACCATCCCGGTGCGCTACTGCATGCCCGGGGCCGGAGGAGACAATGTCTCCATCCCCTTGCAGTGGTCCGAGGTGCCGGAGGGGGTGCGCTCCTTCGCCGTGTCCATCATCGATCCCCATCCCGTGGCCAACAACTGGATCCACTGGCTGGTGGTCAATATCCCCGCGGACGCGCGCTCCCTGCCCGAAGGGGCCTCAGGGAGGAACATGCCCAGCGGGGCCAAGGAGCTGCAGAACTCCTTCGGCAAGCCGGGTTACGGCGGTCCCCAGCCCCCCAAGGGCACCGGGGAGCACCCCTACGTGGTCACGGTCTACGCCCTGGACTCGGAGAGCCTGGATCTGGATGCAAAGGCAGGGCTGGAGGTCTTTCAGCAGGCGATCGACGGTCATGTGCTGGATCAGGCCGAGGTAACCGGCTACTTTGAGCAGAAGTAGGTTGGAGGAGCCGTAATCCTTCACGGGTATTTTTTTCACTCAGAACCTTCGCTAAATCGTGCAAAAAACCCGTGAAGGATTACGATGAGCCCGGGTGTTACTCCCGCTCGGCTCAACTGAAGAGCTTGACTGCGCAGAATTCTCCGCACATGGCGCATTCCTCTCTGCTGGCGAAACCCTCGCGCCGCTTTTGTACCAGACGGGGGTCCAGACACTCAGCAGCAATTGCCGACCAGTCCAGCTCGGAACGGGCCTGTGTCACACGCTGATTGCGTTCCAGGGCCTCTTTCCGGCCCAGGGAGATCTCCGCGGAATGGGCTGCGATAAGTGAGGCCTTGACCCCCTGCCAGACATCGTTTTCATTGGGCAGGGTAAGGTGCTCTGCAGGAGTGAGGTAGCAGAGGAAGTCCGCCCCGTAGTAAGCCGCTAGCGTGGCTCCCACGGTTCCGGCTATGTGGTCGTATCCCGCGGCGATGTCCGTGGGCAGAGGGCCCAGGACGTAGAGGGGGGCATTGTTGCAGATGCTCTTCATGCCCTGGATCTGGCTCTGGATGAGGTGCAGCGGCACGTGGCCCGGACCCTCGATCATGGCCTGTACCCCGTTTGTTCTGGCCCTTCCGGCAAGCTGGCCCAGAACGATCACTTCCTCCCACTGCGCCGCGTCCCCTGCGTCCTCGCCCGCGCCCGGACGCAATCCGTCCCCTAGGCTGAGCACCACGTTGTAGTCACCACAGATGCTGAGCAGCGTGTCGAACTCGGTGAGCAGGGGGTTTTCCGCGTCGTTGGCCTCCATCCACCGGGCCAGAAGGGAGCCTCCCCGGGAGACGACGCCCAGCCTTCTATTGCCCTCTCTGGCCAAAGCCACTGCCCTCCGGGTGACCCCGCAGTGCAGGGTCATGAAGTCCACCCCCTGCTCCGCCTGCCTGGAGACCTCCTCCATGAGCTCGCTCACGCTCATGCGGGCCGGATCCTCCTGGTTCAGGATGTATTTCTGGGCCACGCTGTAGATGGGGACTGTGCCCAAAGGCAGGCTCGTCTCCTGCAGCATCCGTTTGCGGATGGCCTCCAGGTCGCCTCCGGTGGACAGGTCCATGACCGTATGCGTTCCCGCCTGTTCCGCGGTGCGCAGCTTGGCGAGCTCGAGCTCCGGGTCCTGGAGAAAGGGCGAGGTCCCGATGTTGGCGTTGACCTTGAGCCGGGCTGGCTGTCCGACGAGGGTGGGTAGGCATTCGGAGTGGGCCGGGTTGCCCAGCAGGACCATGCTCCCGTCCTGGATTCCGGAGGTGATTTGCTCCGGGTCCAGACCTTCCTGAGCGGCCAGGTCCTGTAGATTGTTTTGCAGCAGATTATGCAGTGCCTTGTTCATGGCTTGCCTCGCAACTTAAGTGTGTGTTGAGGAAAGGAGTTCCCCCAAGCTTAGGTTTAGGCCCGGCGCTCGGGGGCGCGATCAGTCCTCGGGGCCGAGCCGCGTGCTGCGCAGATGGGCCACAGGCCCTTTGCCGCGGCCCAGGGCCTGGGAGGCCCTTAGAGCCGCGCTAATGTACTCCTTGGCCCTCAGCGCAGCCTGGTCAGGGTCGTAGCCCAGGGCCAGATTGGCTGCCAGGGCGGAGGAGAAGGTGCATCCTGTGCCGTGGGTGTTGGAGGTGGGGATGAATTCACCCTCCAAGCGGCGCGTTCCTTGAGCGTCGCAGTACACGTCCGTGCCCGGCTGCTCTCCCAGGTGCCCGCCTTTTAGCACCACGGTTTTGGCCCCCATGCCTCGGAGTGCCTGTGCGGCTTTTTCCATGTCCGGCAGGTCGCGGATGGTGCGCCCTGTGAGCAGCTCAGCCTCGTGGAGGTTGGGGGTGCAGATATCTGCCAGGGGAAGCAGAAGCTCCTGCAGAGCGGTCTGGGCCTCCCGCTGCAGCAGCTCGTACCCGCTTTTGGAAACCATCACCGGATCCAGGACCACGGGCGGCAGCTCCCACTGGGTCAAGGCGTCCGCGATCGCTTCCATGATAGGAGTGTTGAAGACCATGCCCATCTTGACCGCGTGTATGGGCATGTCCTGGAAAAGACAGCGGATCTGGCCCTGAACGATCCGGGGCTCTATCTCCTGTACCGCCTCCACTCCCACGGTGTTTTGTACAGTCACCGCAGTGATCGCGGTGACCCCGTAGACAGCGTGGGCGGCGAAAGTCTTCAGATCGGCCTGGATACCGGCTCCGGCGCTGGAGTCGGAGCCGGCAATGCTCATGCATACTAGCATCGGTTTTCTCGCGGTGATTACCCTGTGCCTTTGGTCCCTGCTTCCGGAGACAAAACAGCCCGGGGAATCAGCTCAGGCGCTCTGCCAGCTCCTGGGCCACCTTCTGCCCGGACAGGAGCATGCCCCCGAATACCGGGCCCATGCGATAGGATCCGAAGCAGGCGTTGGCCGCCATGCCGGCTACGTACAACCCGGGGAAGACTTCCCGGGTGTTCTCCAGGGTGTCCGTTTCCGCCCGGTCGGCCCACATGGATTTTTCCCCCTCCAGGGTCCCCGAGGGAGTGGCCAGGGTGATGTCGTTCTTGCGGACAAGTGTGGACAGGACGTTCAACTCGTGACCGGAGCACTCCACAAGGTAGCGGCAGTTGATCACCAGGGGGTCCACATGGAATCCGGCAATCTGCACAGGGCTGGAATTGATGACAATGCCTGTGACCCGGAGCTGATTGTCCACCTGGCGTAGAACCAGATCCTCCACCCCGAGGCAGTTGAAAATGTGGGCACCGCTCAGGGTGGCCTTGGAGGCCAGGGTGGTGGTTGCCGCCACCGCGTCCACGGTGTAGTAACCCGGAGTGTACTCCTTCAGGGGGAGCCCGATCTCTTCTGCGAGTTGTCTGCTCTGCTCCTGGACCACTATTACGTTCCAGGTCATACCCCCGCCCCACATGCCTCCCCCGATGGCCAGGTTGCGCTCGAAAACCGCCACATGGAAGCCTTTTCTGGCCAGGATCCAGGCGGCGGTCATGCCCGAGGGGCCGGCACCCACCAGGGCCACGTCCAGATTCAGGCAGGAGGTGAACTTGTTAAAATATTCCCAGGCGATGGCCTGGGTAATGGTCGTTTCGTCCAGCTTCATGGGTTCCTCCGGTTCTGCAAATGTTAGGATAAAGTGCCTATCCGCCAGTAATATGGCTTGACAAAGCACACCACTTATTATTAGTGCCTGCTAGATCGAAACTTGGAGGAATCTTAACCCCCCAAGCGGCATCCGCGTCTCCGCCTTTTCTGTTCAGGAAAAGCAAAAGATTTTTATCGCTCAATTCAGGCCAGCTGTCAATTGGAGTCCTTTTCTCGTCAGAGCAATCTGCCTGCATTCTGCACCATGGCTACCGAGGAGTGTGCACCGGACTCTAGCCCTACCTGCGAGGTCGCAGACACGGCATTGGTGTACTGGCTCTAGGCAGGGAGGCTTTTCCAGGAGTGCGTATGATAAATATTCAGGGGCTCAGTAAATACTACGATGGAGTGTGCGCGGTTGACGATCTCGATCTGAACGTCCCCGCCGGGGAAATCCTGGGGCTTCTCGGCCCCAACGGGGCGGGGAAGACCACCATCCTTCGCGTTTTGACCGGATATATCCGGCCCACCTCCGGACGAATCCGGATAGGGGAAATGGATCCGGCAGAGGATATTGTTCCCATCAAGGCGCGCATCGGGTACCTCCCGGAATCCATTCCCATCTACCGCAATCTGCTGGTGTACGATTTCCTGCGCTACATGATCCGGGTCCGGGGGCTGCCCCTGGAGGATCCCCACGCCCGCATCAAAGAGATGGGGAAAGTCTTCGCCATTGATTCGGTTATGCACAAAACAGTCGGCGAGCTTTCCAAGGGGTATCTGCAGCGTGTGGGTCTGGCCCACGCCCTGCTGCACGACCCGGAGATCCTGATCCTGGACGAGCCCACCTCCGGCCTGGACCCCAACCAGATCCTGGAGATACGCTCCCTGATCCGGGAGGTGGGGCGGGAAAAGACGGTGATCCTCTCTACGCACATTCTCAGTGAGGCAGAGGCCACCTGCGACAGGATCGCCATACTGAGCCAGGGCAGGACAGTGGCAGACGGAACCCCGCAGGAGATCAAGAACAGGGCCAGACAGCATCGCAGCGTAACCCTGGAGCTGAAGAATGCCGATCCGGAGCAGGCCCGCTCCAGTCTGGAGTCCGTTTCCGGCGTGGACCGGGTCGTTCCTCTGGACGGCCCCGAGACGGGTAGCCTGCTTCTGCGGCTGGAATGCTCCGGCGGGGATGACCCCCGGGAAAGGATCTACCAGTCCGTCAAGTCCCAGGACTGGATCCTTCTGCAAATGAGCCAGGAGGCCAGATCCCTGGAGAACATATTCAAAGAACTCACCCTGGAGAGCTGATCATGTCCGCGCTGACCGCCATCTGGAACAAGGAGTTCAAGGACTATTTCCTCACCCCCATCGCCTACATGGTGATCGCGGTTTTTCTCGTGGTGGTGGGCTGGTTCTTCTTCTCCACCTTCTTCATCAAGAACCAGGCCAACATGCAGGAATTCTTCCAGCTGTTGCCCATAGTCTTCGCCTTTGTGGTCCCGGCCTTGACCATGCGCCTCATATCCGAGGAAATAAGCCTGGGCTCCTATGAGCTAATGGGAACTCTTCCGGTGCGGCCCCGCCATATCATCCTGGGCAAGTTCCTGGCCTGCCTCTGCCTCATCGCGGCCATGCTCCTGCCCACGCTGCTCTATCCCCTGTGTATCGACCGGGTGGGCGATCTGGATTGGGGTCCCGTCCTGGGGGGGTACCTCGGGGCCCTTCTGCTGGGAGGAGCCTATGCTGCCATTGGCATGCTCACCTCCTCCCTGAGCCGGAACCAGATCGTGGCCTTCATCGTGGGGGCAGCGGTCTGCTTCGCCTTAGCCTATCTGCAGAGGATGCTCTTTTTCATGCCCGAGGCTATCCAAGGATTCGTGGACTACCTGGGAGCGGGCTCCCATTTCGAGAACATCGCCCAGGGCGTGCTGGACATCCGGGATGTGATCTATTTCCTGAGTATCGTCTTCCTGGGGCTCTATGCCACAAAGCTGGTCCTGGAGAGCAAGGAATAAGGGATGCCTATGACACGAGTTAATTTCTCCGAGGCCTATCTGCGATTCGCCCTGTATATCGTGGTAATCGTGCTGGTGAACGTCGCCGGGCTCAGCCTCAACGCCCGGATAGATCTCACGGAGAACAATCGCTACTCCCTGACTCAGCTGAGCAAGGATACCGTCTCCGGCCTCCGGGAGCCCCTTACGGTCAAGGCCTTCTTCAGCAAGGACATGCCACCGCAGTACGCGCAGACCAAGCGCTATCTCCGGGATCTGCTGCAGGAATACGCCTCCACGGCGGAGCGCAATTTCAACTATGAGTTCGTGGAGGTGAAAAGCGAGGGAGACAGCGCCCAGAGGGCCAAGCAGTACGGAATCGACCCTGTTCAGGTCCGTGTGGTCAGCAAGGACGAGTTGAAGTACACCAAGGTCTATATGGGGCTGGTCCTGGTGCACGGAGACGCCGTGGCCAAGATCCCCGTGGTCTCCTCCAGCGGCCAGTTGGAGTATCTGCTCACCTCCAGGATGCAAAAGCTAAGGAACAAGGTGAGCGCCCTGCTCGGCTTGGAGGAGAAAATCGAGGTCAGTCTGTACCTCTCGCCTTCCCTGCAAGAGGTTGCCCCGCATGTGGGGATCAAGGGCCTGGACCAGCTGCCGGAGAGGGTGGAGAAAGCGGTGGAGGAGCTCAACGAGCGCAACTACGACAAGCTAACCTACCGCTTCCGGGAGTTCGAGCCGGAAGGTAAGAGCAAGACAGTGCGGAAACTGGACTTGCAGACGCTGCAGTGGCCCTCCTCAGCGGAGCGGGGCATCGAGGCGGGAAAGGGAAGCATCGGTTTGGTCCTGCGGCACGGGGAACAGACCAAGACCCTGGACCTGCTCAGCATGACCCGCGTGCCCATGGTGGGGACCCGCTATCAGTTGGTGGATACGGAGCTAGCGAACCTGATCGGCAATAATCTGGATTCCCTGCTGGGGATCCATCAGAAGCTGGGCTATTTGACCGGACACGACACGCTCCCGCTGGGGCCTCAACCCCGCCGCAGGCAGCAGCGCGGTACCGAGACCAAGGCCTTTGAGAATATGGTCAAGCAAAACTACTCCCTGCAACAGATAACTCTGGATCAGGGAGTCCCCAAGGGTCTGCAGACGCTGGTTATTCCGGGCCCGAAAAAAGAGTTCTCCGATTTCCAGCTCTACCAGCTGGATCAGGCCCTGATGCAGGGGACTAACCTGGCCGTTTTCCTGGACAGCTATATCCAGAAACAGTCCCGTAGTGGAAGGCGGGGTTACGTGCAGAACACAACCCGCCTGGACAGGCTGCTGGAGCACTACGGGCTTAAGCTAGAGAATGCCGTGGTCATGGACGAGCGCTGCTACCAGCAGCAGCTTTCCCAAGAACAGGGGGGCGGGGAGCGACCCATCTACTTCGCCCCCAAGATCGCGAGAAAGAATATCAACCACGACTTGGCCTTCATGAAGAATATCAATGGGCTGATTACCTACAAGGCCGCGCCTGTCCAGGCGAATGCCACCCGCATCTCGGCCCAGGATCTGCAGGCACATCCCCTGTTCTCCTCTTCAAAACGTTCCTGGCTGCAGAAGGGGATAGTTAGGCTCAGGCCGAGCCTGCTCGCGCCCCCGGAGGATCCCCAGAAAATGGAAAGCTATCCCCTGGCCTATATCGCCTCGGGGACCTTTTCCAGCTATTTCGCCGGGAAACCGGTCCCGGAGAAATCGAGCCAAGAGAAGCAGGCAAACGCCACGAGCCGGCAAGACAGCAACGCGACAAAATCCGCGAAATCCGATTTGTCCGATAAAATCCGCGGCAAGGGCGCCAAGCTGGACCAGAGCGAGAAGCCGGGCAAAATCGTCCTTGTCGGCGCTTCGCGTATGCTCACGGACACTGTCTTGTCCAGCCGGGAAACGGAGCGCTCCCCTAATGCGGTATTCGTCATGAATCTCTTGGACGCTCTGAACAACAGGATGCAGATGGCCAAGCTGCGCAGCCAGATACAGACCTTCAACCCCCTGGAAGAGACCACCCAGCTGACCCGGAACACGATCAAGGCGGTCAATATCGCGGGCCTTCCCCTGGGGGTCCTCCTTTTCGGCCTGGCTGTCTGGTTCGTTCGCGGCCGGCGCAGAAAGCGGATCCGGGAGCAGTTCGGAGGCAATGGATAAGATAGGGACAATGCGAACAGGGAGCTGCCCATGAAGCGCGCCAAGGAATACACCATCCTCCTCGCGGTTATAATCGGTATCGGCCTTTATCTTGCCCTGCGCTCTCCCGATGGGGTGCACTACGATCTGCCGCAGCTGGAATCCATATCCACACAGGAGGTGGACGAGGTTCTTGTCCGTTCGGGCAACAGTAGCCTTTCCCTGCGGCGGACCAACGGGACCTGGAGTATTGCGGATAAGGGGTACGAGGCACAAGGGGACAAGGTGCAGAAGATGCTCCGCCAAGTAGCGGATCCCGGAATCAGCGCACTGGTATCCGAAACCGGGGACTATTCCCGCTATGATCTGGACCGGGGAAGCCGGATCCAGGTCAAGCTCCTGCAAGACGGCAAGGCGGTGCGGGTGTTGCATGTGGGCAAGAGTGCCGGGCAGGTGCAGAGCACCTACGTAAGGCTCCCCGGAGATCAGAATATCTACATGGCTGAGAGCGATCTGCGGGGCACCTTCGATACAACTGCTAAGGAGTTGCGGGACAAAACGGTCTTTAGCTTTGATGCGGAAAAGGTCCGCGCTGTGCGTCTTGCCAGTGAAAACGCGAGCAGGCGGATTCACAGAGCGGAGACCGGGGACAATGCCACCCACGGCACGGAACGGTCCGTGTGGAGAACCAAGCAGGGGGAGATGGTTCAGGCGGATAAGATGGATAACCTACTCCGTAGCCTGAAGGATTTGCGGTGCCGGGAATACAGGCAGGATTTGAGCCGCAACGGCACCAGGTATACCATCAGGGTGAAGACGGACACCAGACAATGGCTTCGCCTCTATGCCCCGGAGAAAAAGCGGCCCAAGGCTTATGAGGCGGAGAGCTCGCAGAGTCCCGATCCCTTTGAGCTGCCCGGATACCTGGGCAAGGAAGTGGTTTCCACGGCAAAGGGGCTTTTGGCGGGGCCTACCCAGCAGTCCGGCTCCCAATGATTGCTTCCCGTAACTCGCATGTGCTGTGTTGCCGAATAGGGGCTGCGGCGCTAGGGTGCCGCGGCCCCTTTCCTTTTTTTGGCCGCATTAAGCGGCAGGGGTGATACCTGCTGCGCTGCGAAGGCTTGCCGGGAGGAGGAAAAGCCGGATGAACCCCCGGCAAAATCACAAAAAACTAACTGGATGGGCAGATGATGAACAAGAAAAACAGGGATAGAGGACCCTACCCCTCGGCGGAGAAAGCCGCCAGGCACGAGAGGGAGAAGACACACGAGGCCCCGGAGGATGGATCGAGCTATCGACTGGCCTTTCAGGACCCGGATTTGTTGCTCCGGGAAGAGCTCCGGCCGGTACGGATCCAGTTGGAGATCATCAAGCCAGATCTATTGATGGACGATCACAATATAGATTCCACCGTGGTCTTCTTCGGCAGCGCGCGCATTCCCGATCCGGAGACCGCAAAGAAGCGGGTGGACGAGCTGCAGGCCCAAGTAGATGCCGATCCCCCAGGGGACAACAAGCTCCGCCACGAATTGGCCCTGGCAAGGAAGAATCAGGAAAAGAGCGCCTACTATGTCGAGGCCCAGAAACTGAGCCGGATGATTACCGTCTGCACGGAGGAAAAGTGCATGGTGCCCATCACCGGTGGCGGCGGCGGCATCATGGAGGCGGCCAACAGGGGCGCCTACGAGGGAGGCGCACCCTCCATCGGGCTGAACATTGTTCTGCCCCATGAGCAAAAGCCCAACTCCTACATCTCACCGGAACTCTGCTTCCAGTTCCACTACTTCGCTACACGGAAGATGCACTTTTTGATGCGGGCCAAGGGACTGGTAGCCTTTCCCGGTGGCCTGGGAACCCTGGACGAGGTCTTCGAGACCCTGACCCTGATGCAGACGGGCAAGATCGATCCCTTTCCGGTTATTTTCTTCGGCCGGGAGTACTGGGAAAAGGTGATCAGTTTCCAGGCCCTGGTGGAGGAGGGGACTATCGACGAAGCCGATCTGAATCTCTTTCAGTTCGTGGAGCGTGCGGAAGAGGCCTGGGAGATCATTACCGCGTACAACGGAATGGCTGCGGAGGGCTCCTAAACGGGGGTACGAAGTAAAAAAATACCCCACGCAGGATTAAGGTCAGATCTCTGACTCCTCAATTTTTCCTGCAAGATAATTCAGCAAAATAATTGAACTTATGAGTTAGCCTTGCAAAATTGGACACATCGTTACCTTATAAAAATCCAAGATAGATTCTGTCGCAAATTGACCTCGCTCA
>JAIPEP010000173.1 GCA_021737085.1 Desulfohalobiaceae bacterium
GCCGCGGGTGTCCTGGGATGGCCCGAGGAAGCCCCCTTTGACCGGATCCTGGTTACCGCCGGCGGGGAGGAGCTGCCCCGCTCCCTGTTGGACCAGCTCGGCGAGGAGGGATTGATGCTCCTGCCCCTGAAGGTGCCCGGCGGGGGACAGCGACTGTTCCGGCTGCAGCGCAGGGGGGACCGGATCGGTAAGCAGGACGTGGGGGAGGCCCATTTTGTGCCATTGGTCGAGGAACAGGCCTGAACCGGGACTGGCGAAGCTGGCTTGCTTAGCGCTGGCTGCGCTTGTGCTGTCCGTTTTCGCCCTGGGACAGGCCGTCCAGGCGGAGGGGCTGTTCTACTACAAGGACGAGAACGGGGTCATGCATGTAACCGACACTCCGGACTCCAAAAAATACAAGCCCTTTTGCGTCTTCGGGGACAAACGCTATTCGCGCAAGGAGCTGGAATGGCTGGTCCGCAAGTACGGGGCTCGCTACGGAGTGGATCCGAATCTGGGAGTTGCCGTGCTCAAGGCGGAGTCCGACTTTCAGCGGGGAGCGGAGTCCTCATCCGGGGCGCAGGGCCTGATGCAGATCATGCCTGTCACCCAGAAGGACCTCGGGGTGAAGGACCCCTTCGATCCCGAGGACAATATAGCCGCCGGAGTGCGGTATCTGGGGTGGCTGCTGGAGAAATACGACCGAGTCAGGCTGGCTGTCGCCGCGTACAACGCCGGACCGGGAATTGTGGATCAATACGGTGGAATTCCCCCCTATCAGGAAACGAAGGAATATGTCGAGCGGGTCATCTCTTTCTACAGCCGTTTCCAGAACCAAGAGTAGGATGTTCAATCTGGCGAACAACCTCACCCTGATCAGGATTTTAACCATTCCTGTTTTTGTCCTCCTGCTCTATTTTCCCGCCAGGATAACCTGCCTGTTGGCCGCCGTGATCTTTGTAGCCGCCACAGTCACGGATTTTTTTGACGGTCTTTTGGCCAGGCGCTACAATATGGAAAGCAATATGGGCAAGCTGCTTGACCCCCTGGCGGACAAGCTGCTTGTCGTCGCCGCGCTGATCATGCTCACTTCCCTGCAGTGGCTCGCGGCCTGGATCGTCATCCTCATCATCTCCAGGGAGCTGATGGTGACCGGAGTCCGATCCATGGCCGCGGAGCGGGGCATGGTGATCTCCGCGGACATTTTCGGCAAATTCAAGACCGTGCTCCAGGATGTGGCCATTGTGCCTCTGGTGCTGCATTACTCCTGGCTGGGTTTTGATCCTCGGCCCTGGGGCGAGGGGCTCATGCTCGCCGCCCTGATTGTCACTCTGCTGTCCGGGGGGAACTATGTGTGGAAGTTCGCCCGTTCCCTGGGGCAGGAGGAGGAAACCTCAGCCAACCATTGACGGAACGGGGACTTGGCTATGGCGCAAATCGACGCCTTCTTCAAGATGGTCCACGAGCTGGGCGCTTCCGACCTGCATCTCTCATCGGGGTCGCAACCCGTGGTGCGGTTGCACGGCGAGCTGCAGCGGGTGAAATACAAGGTTCTGGAGCACGAGGAACTGAAGAAGATGCTCTATGAGATCACTCCGGAGCCCAAGATCAAGGCCTTCGAGGAAACCGGGGATATCGACTTCTCCTATGAAGTGCCCAAGCTGGCCCGCTACCGGGTGAATTTCTACATGCAGGCCAGGGGGGTCGCCGCCGCTTTTCGGGAGATCCCCCAGGAGATCCTCACCATCGACGAGCTGGGGCTGCCTTCCATTCTCAAGGGGCTCTCCCTGCTGCCCAAGGGGCTGGTCCTGGTCACCGGGCCCACGGGCAGCGGCAAGTCCACGACTCTGGCGGGGATGGTGGACTACGTGAACCGGAACCGGAAGGATCATATCCTGACCATCGAGGATCCCATCGAGTTCGTTCACGAGCCCGTGGGCTGCCTTATCAACCAGCGCGAGGTGGGCCGCGACACCCAGGACTTCACCGCGGCCCTGCGGGGGGCCCTTCGCGAGGACCCGGATGTGATCCTTGTCGGCGAGCTGCGGGACCTGGAAACCATCCAGCTGGCCCTGGAGGCGGCAGAGACCGGTCACCTGGTCTTCGGCACCCTGCACACCATTTCCGCCTCCAAGACCATCGACCGGATCATCGATGTCTTCCCCTCGGGGCAGCAGAGCCAGATCCGGGCCCAGCTCTCCGAGTCCCTCCGCGCGGTCATCGCCCAGAACCTGTTCAAGCGCGTGGACAAGAAGGGCCGGGTGGCGGCGCTGGAGATCCTGGTGGCAACAGCCGCCGTGCGCAACCTGATCCGGGAGAACAAGATCTTTCAGATCAATTCCTCCATCGAGACCGGGCGCAAGCACGGGATGCAGGCCCTGGACGACTCCATCATGAACCTGCTGCAGCAACAGATGATCGATCCGGAGCAGGCCTATCTCAAGGCGGTGAACAAGTCCAAGTTCCGCGAGTTCCTCAACGAACCGCCACAGGACTTTACGGAGGTCTGACGCAATGGACCGGGCAATGTTTGATTCGATGATTTCCCAGGTTCTGGACTTTTCCCCCAAGACCTCGGATATCCTTTTGACCGTGGGCAAGCCGGTGCAGGCCGAGAACGAAGGCGAGTTCGTCGACGTTCCCCTGCAGCCGGATCCCGGAAAATTGAGCCCCTGGCAGATGGAAGAGATAGCCTCCTGCATACTGTCGCAGAGACAGCGTTTTTACCGGCAGCTTGTTCAGGACGGGGCGGCGGACCTGTCCTATGTGGTCAAGGGCAAGGCCAGGTTCCGGGTGAACGTGTTCAGTCAACGCGGGTCCCTGGCCGTGGCCATGCGCCGCTTGTACATGAAGGCTCCGAGCATCGGGGAAATGGACCTCCCGGAGATGTTTCACTCCATGGCCCGGGAGAAATACGGACTGATCCTGGTTACAGGGGCCACGGGCTCGGGAAAATCCACCTCTCTGGCTGCGCTTTTGAACACCATCAACCGGAACAATAGGTACCACATCGTCACTCTGGAGGATCCCATCGAGTTCGTGCACGATCACGAGGCCAGCACGGTCAATCAACGGGAGCTGGGCGTGGATTTCACCAGCTTCGCCTCGGGGCTGCGTTCCGCCCTGCGTCAGGCCCCCAACGTGATCCTGGTGGGAGAGATCCGGGACAGGGAAACGCTGGACATCGCCCTGGAGGCCGCGGAAACGGGTCATTTGGTTATGGGATCCCTGCATACCGGGGATGCGGGGCAGACCATCAACCGCATGATCGGCATGGTGGAGCAGAACGAGGAGCGCATCATCAGGGGCCGTCTGAGCGAGAGCCTGAAGTACGTGGTTTCCCAGCGCCTCATGCCTGATCAAGAAGGGGAGAAGGTCGCGGCCTTCGAGATCCTGACCAACAACATCCGGGTCAACGAGTTGATCCTCTTTGGAGAGGACGAGGACAAGACCTTTTACAATATCCTGGAGACGAGCTCCAGCTACGGCATGATCACCTTCGATCTCAGCTTGGCAGGCATGTTCAAGAACGGGGTGATCAGCGAGGAGACGGCCATGCTCAACGCCTCGGACAAGGCCAAGCTGAACCAGATGCTGGACCGGATCAAGGCGGAGCAGGGGGAGCAGGTCAGTGATATCGACCACCTGGAGCTTGACGCGGATTACGAAGAGAAGGAGAAGTTTCTCTAGCTTTTTTGGGGAAAAGGAAGAAGCGCGAGAATCCAGGGTTTGATTCATCCGTTCTCCGATGTGGAGCAAAAGGGGGTCGCGATGCGGATCAGCTGCGACAGTTGCCAAAGGGAATTCACCCTCTCCGAGGAAAAGCTTCCGGATGCCTCGCGATTCCGGATCAAATGCCCTTCCTGCGGCAACAGAATCGCCGTGGAGCGCCCAGCGAGCCAGCCCCGGGACGGCGAGGCGAGCCGGGAGCCGGCACAGGAGTCCGGGACGACGGACTCTGAGAGCAGGGGAGGAGCGGTGTTTCTGGGCCTGAGTCCGGAGAAGGAGAACAACGGCCTGCTTCTGATTACCGACGATAACCTGCTCGAGGCGGTCCGCCCCCCGCTGGAGGGACAGGGGTACAGGCTGATCGCCACATCCTCGGCTAGCGAGGCGATACAGATATTCCATTCCAATCCGCTGTCCCTTTTCGTGGTGGAGGACCTGGAGGACAACGCTCCCCTGCTCCGGGAGCTGCACTCCCAGCCGGGATACACCCGGCGCGAAATGAACTGCATTCTCGTGGGAGACAGTGCTCCGAGCCTGGACAAGGAACAGGCTTTTCTGAGGGGAGTGAATGTCTATCTGTCCCGGGCGGACAAGGAAAGATACGGAGCATTGCTGACCCGGGCCGTGGGTAAGTTCCAGCAGTTCATACACCCCTGGCTCGTGGCCCGCGGAGAGGTGTGAGACTATGGACGAAAGGCAGCGGCGTCGACGCTTCAGGCTGTGGCATTGCCTAGAAGCCGTGTGCGCGATGGAGCCCCGCTTGGAGGAGACGGGACGGGCCGAGCTGTTCAAGCGCGATTTTCACTTTCTGCGCAGCTGCATGGCCCGCACGTGCTCCGTGAATTGCGAGGAAGGGGATCTGCTGCGCCTGGAGCGGGCCATCCAGATGTTGCTCACGGAGTTCAGGGATCTGCTCGCATCCGGGAGCTCAGAGCATAGAGCGTGTACGGGGCGGTATTAGTCGATGCTTTGCCGCATCCTGATATGGGCCTTTATCGGAGTCAATTTGGTTCTGCTGTATCAGATCCTCGGACCGGGAAAGGCCCTGCAGCAGTATCGCGAGATCCGCCAAACCAGAGGTGAGCTCCATTCGGAGCTGAAAGAGGTCAAGTCGGAGAATGTGCGCTTGAGCCAGCGCATCCGCCTGCTCAAGAACAGCACGGTCTATAAGGGCAAAGTGGTTCGGACGAGGATGGGGTTTGTGGAGCAGGGGGAAGTGCTCTACATCCCCTTCGACCCCTAGGCGGCCGGCCTGGTCCCGGAGACGGGGCGATACGGGAATGGGCCGGCAAAGGATGCTCTATGCAGGACGACAAGATCAAGCTCTACGAGGAACTTCTGGCCGCGGATCCGGGATCGCGATTGTTTCTGCCTCTGGCGCGACTCTATCTGGAACGCGGGGAGGCGGGTAAAGCGATATCCACCCTGGAGTCGGGGCTGAGCAGATATCAGGAGCATTTCGAGGCCAG
>JAIPEP010000174.1 GCA_021737085.1 Desulfohalobiaceae bacterium
CTTTCCCTGTTCGAGGCCAGGCGCAACGATCCCAACGCGGGCGCCCTGTCCCGTCTTTCGCCCTACTTCCACTTCGGGCAGATCGTGCCGCAGCGGGCGGCCCTGGAGGTGTGGAACCGCGAGAGCGCGCCCTCCACAGCCAAATCGGCCTATCTGGAGGAATTAATCGTCCGCCGCGAGCTCGCGGACAACTACTGCTTTCACAATCCGGCGTACGACGCCTTCGAGGGGCTTCCGAACTGGGCCAGGACCACCCTGAACAAGCACCGCGACGATCCCAGGCCGGTGATCTACAGCTATCGCGAGCTGGAGGAAGCCGCCACGCACGACGACCTCTGGAACGCGGCCCAGACCCAGATGGTGCGGACCGGAAAAATGCACGGATACATGCGCATGTACTGGGCCAAGAAGATCCTGGAATGGACCGAGAGCCCGGAGCAGGCCCTCGCCTTCGCAATACGCCTTAACGACCGCTTTGAATTGGACGGCCGTGATCCCAACGGATACACCTGCGTTCTCTGGTCCGTGGGCGGCCTGCACGACCGCGGGTTCAAGGAGCGCCGCGTCTTCGGCACCATCCGCTATATGAGCCACGCCGGATGCCGGCGCAAGTTCGATGTGAACACTTATGTCCGGACCTGGCTTAGCTCCTGACCCTAGAAACCTCGGCAATCAGATCCGGGGAGAACGCGCCGCGCTGTCCCTTCGATCCGCTCAGGCAGCCGCAAGCGCCAAGCAGGAGGAACAATACTATGAATCGACTGGCAAACACCCATAGCCCCTATCTTCTCCAACACGCGGAAAATCCGGTGGACTGGCATCCCTGGGGGGATGAGGCGCTCCACCTGAGCCGGGAAGAGGACCGCCCCATTTTCCTCTCCATAGGGTACGCCACCTGCCACTGGTGCCACGTCATGGCCCACGAATCCTTCGAGGACCGGGAGGTGGCCGACCTCCTTAACGCCCATTTCCTGCCGGTCAAGGTGGACCGGGAGGAGCGGCCGGACATCGACCACGTCTGCATGCGCGCCTGCCAGCTCATCTCCGGCCGGGGAGGCTGGCCCCAGACCCTGCTGCTCACTCCCGAGGGCAAGCCCTTCTTCGCGGCCACGTACATCCCCAAGCAGGGCGGATTCGGCCAGCTCGGCCTTCTGGACCTCCTGGCCAAGGTCCGGGATATGTGGACCGGCACCCAGCGCAGCGAGCTCGAGAAGAGCGCGGACAGTGTGACCAGCCACCTGCGGGACATCCAGGACCTCAAGCCGGCGGCCCTGCCCGGGGAGGAGGCGCTCCACTCTGGATTCTCCCGGCTCGGGGAACAGTTCGACGCGACCAACGCGGGATTTGGCTCCGCGCCCAAGTTCCCCTGCCCCCACCAGCTCCTTTTCCTGCTGCGCTACCACGCCCGCACCGGCAACAGCGAGGCCCTGAACATGGCGGAGTCCACCCTGCGGGCCATGCGGCACAGCGGGATCTTCGACCATCTGGGCTACGGCTTCCACCGCTACTCCACGGACCCACAGTGGCGGCTGCCCCACTTCGAAAAGATGCTCTACGACCAGGCCACGCACCTGCACGCCTACGCCGAGGCTTTTGCTACGACCGGAAAAGCGGAATACGCCCAAACCGCCCGGGAAGTAGCCAGTTACGTCCTGCGTGACCTGACCTCCGGGGAGGGCGGATTTTTCTGCGGGGAGGACGCGGACAGCGAGGGGGAGGAAGGCAAGTTCTACGTCTGGGAGCTCGCCGAGCTGGAGAGGATCCTCTCCGAATCGGATCTGGCCCTCGTGCGCACGGTGTACGGGCTCACCCCCGAGGGCAACTTCCAGGAGGAGGCGACTGGCAAACGCACCGGGGCCAACGTGCTGCACGCGGTCAAGGAATGGGCCGATGCCGCCCATGAGCTGGGACAGGACACCGCTGACCTCGACACGCGGGTGGAGAATATCCGCGGCACCCTGTACACGCAGCGGGAGAAGCGGCCCAGGCCCAGCCTGGACGACAAGATCCTGACCGACTGGAACGGGCTGATGATCAGCGCCCTGGCCCGGACCGGCAGCGTGCTCGGGGAGGACCATCTCGTCCGGGCCGCGGAGGAGGCGGCGGCTTTTCTCCGCAGCGGTCCCGCAGCCGACAGGAGCAACCTCATGCACCGCTATCGGGACGGAGACTCCGATATAGAGGGGGTCGTGGACGACTACGCCTTCCTGGGCTGGGGCCTGCTGGAGCTCTACCGCAGCACCGGCAAGGAACAATACCTGCGCGACGCGGAGCAGATCCTGGGGGCCCTGAACAAGCGCTTCCAGGAGCCTCAGCTGGGCGGACTCTCCTTCACCCCTCTGGACAGGGAGCCCTTCCTGACCCGGTTCACGGAGTCCTTCGACGGGGCCCTCCCTTCGGGCGGCTCGGTTGCGGCGTACGCCAACCTCCTCCTGGCCGAGCTGACCGAAAACCCGGAGTCCCGGCAAGCGGCGCGCGCCAATATGGAATCCGTGGCCGGACGCCTGCAGGAGATCCCCACGGGGCACACCTTCTGGCTCTGTGCCCTGGATCGGTATCTGGGCGATGGGACGAAGAGCTGATGCTTGAGGCGGATCAGCTCTGTTTTCCGTGTTATTCCGTGTGTTCCGTGGGCTGAACTCTTATTTCCGGATAGAACCAGAACCGCCCCTTGCCAGGACCGACAAAATGAATGATAATTATTATTAACACTCGAACAGCTCTCTTGGTCTCCAGGGGAGCAGCAGTCGTCTTGCGACGCAGCAAACGGAGCCGATTATGAAAACGTTTCTGGCAATTACTCTGGTTTCCCTGATGGGCTTGAGCCAAGCCCCATCCGCTCAGGCAGCGGAGGCCTATTTCGCCGGGGGATGCTTCTGGTGTATCGAGGCGGACTTCCAGAAGATCCCCGGAGTGCGGGAGGCGATCTCCGGATACAGCGGCGGGGATGTGGAGGACCCCTCCTACGAGCAGGTCTCCTCCGGAGGGACGGGCCACCGCGAAGCGGTGAAGGTGATCTACGACCCCGAGCGGGTGAGCTACCGGCAGCTGGTGGAGGCCTTCTGGCGCATGTTCGACCCCACGGACGCCGGGGGGTCCTTCGGCGACCGGGGCGAGCAGTACACCTCAGCCATCTTCTATCAGACCGAGCGGGAGAAGGAGATCGCCGAGGAGTCCAAGCGCGAGCTGGACCGGTCCGGCCGCTTTTCCGATCCAGTGATCACTCCCATCGAGCCGCTGAAGAACTTCTATCCCGCGGAGGATTATCATCAGGACTACGCGGAGGAGCATCCCCTTCGCTACCGGACCTATCGCTACTTTTCCGGAAGGGATTCCTTCATCAAGGAACACTGGGACAATCCGGAAAAATTCACGAACAAGACTGAGGAGCACTCCAGCAGCTCCTCCTTCACCAAGCCCAGTCGCGAGGAGCTGCGGGAGCGGCTCACCCCCATGCAGTTCAAGGTCACCCAGCAGGAGGGGACCGAGCCGGCCTTTGACAATGTCTACTGGGACAACAAGCAGGAGGGGATCTACGTGGACCTCGTCTCCGGCGAGCCCCTGTTCTCCTCCAGGGACAAGTTCGAGTCCGGCACGGGGTGGCCCAGCTTCACCCGCCCCCTGGAGCCGGACAACATCGTCACCCGCGAGGATCGATCCCTTTTCGGAACGAGAACCGAAGTGCGCTCCAAGCAGGCGGACTCGCACCTGGGCCACGTCTTCGGCGACGGGCCAGAGCCCACTGGCAAGCGCTACTGCATGAACTCAGCCGCTCTGCGTTTCATCCCCAAGGAGGATCTGGAGCAGGAGGGCTACGGCAAATATCTGGATCACTTCCAGGAATAGGGCTGCCATGCCCGCTTGAGCCAGCCCGGATCATAAACCGACAACCACAGGAGAACGGACAATGGATCTCAAAAACTACTTCGAGAACACCAAAGGCGTGGGCGTGCTCTCCACCGCGGACAGCGAGGGCAATGTGGACAGCGCCGTCTACGCCAGGCCCCACGTCATGGAGGACGGGACCATCGCCCTGATCATGCGCGACCGCCTATCCCGCCACAATCTGCAGTCCAATCCCCGCGCGGCCTATCTCTTTATGGAGGAAGGGGCGGGATACAAGGGCAAGCGCCTGTATCTGACCAAGGTGGATGAGGAGCAGGACGAGGAGAAGATCAGTCAGTTGCGCAGACGGACCTATCCGGACGACGAACGGATCCACGCCGAGGCGAAGTTTCTGGTCCACTTCCGCGTGGACAGGGAGCTGCCCCTGATCGGGTCCGGGGAGTAAAGAAAAACCCCGGCTAAAGGGGTTGCGAGTGCACACCTCCAGATCTCGCAGCCCTTTAGGCCATGCTTGGACATGGCGTGCAAGGCACACTTGATTTCCCGGCACCGCCACACCGGTCAAGATGTGGATATTTCCGTCCTCGTGAAACTCACCCCTTATCGAGGCCCCTAACCAGTATTGGACCCAGACGGGTTGAATACGGCTCATGCGTAGTCAAGGTGGCTTCCGTGAGCCGGGGGACAAACTCCGTCTCCTATACCTACGACGGCAAACTGGTCACCGCGAAGGAGCTGCAGGGAGTATTAAATAGCGAGCTCTCCTTCACCTACAACAACGACTTCCGTCTCACGGAGATGAGCTATGCGGGGGCAACCGAGTCCTATTCCTACGACAGGGACGGCCTGCTCACTTTCGCCGGCGACTTCTCCGTCACCCGCAACAGCGGAAACGGCCTGCCCGAGTCAGTCTCGAATGGCTCCTACAGCCAATCCCGCTCCTTCAACGGCTACGGGGAGATAAGCCAAAGGGAGACGGCAGTTGCGGGCTACGACCTCTACACCTCGGACATCACCCGGAACGAGAACGGCAAGATAACGGAGAAGACCGTCACCTTGGGTGGCGAGACCCACTGGACTGCTTGACCCAGGTGAGGAGGGAAGGTCCAGCCCTTCGGGCTATGGCGTAGCCATGTTTAACCAGGCAGGCCCAGATTTACCTCGGTGGGCGGAATAGGCGGGGTATATGCCATGAAGAGGCTGGGGGATTGAAATTAGTCACGGTACTTTTACAATGAGATTTGTTGTCGTAGCGGCGGTTGCCTTTTAGCTGAATTCTCGATAAACTTATCTTTCAATGAA
>JAIPEP010000024.1 GCA_021737085.1 Desulfohalobiaceae bacterium
CAGTGCAGGAGATGCGGGACAAGCTGGCGGAGAATATGGGCAAATACCAGGAGAATATAGAAAAGTCCCACAGCCAGCAGGAGTTACTGGATCAGTTGGCCTCCCGGATTGAGGTGACCCTGCCTCCGTCCATGCTCGAGTCGCAGCTGGACTACTTGCTGCAGAAGAAGCGGGAGCAGATGGAGAGCCAGGGCAAGAGCCTGGAGTCCTTGGGCAGCATGGAGGAGCTCCGGGAACAGTTCCTGCCTACTGCAGAGGACCATGTGAAGAAGCAATTGATCCTGCTAGAGATCGCCCAAAAGGAAGAGCTTACGGTGAGCGATCAGGAAGTGGAGCGTCAGCTGCAGCGTATGGCCCAGGAAAATGGACAGGATCCCCAGCAGTTGAAGGAATACTACGAGAAGAACAATCTGATGTATGCCCTGCGGGACAGCCTGCTTGCGGACAAGGCCATGGAAAGGCTTTATCAGTATTCCCAGATAGAGAAAGTGGAGTCACTGCAGGAGGACGAGGAGAGCGCTGAAGGGGGAGAGTCCCCATCCGAGTCTGCGTCCGAGCCGGAGCAGGAATAAACCATTCAGACTACGCCGAGGAGCAGCATTATGAATATTCCCATTGTCATCGAAACAACCGGCCGCGGCGAGCGGGCCTACGATATCTATTCCCGGCTGCTTAAGGACCGCATTATCCTTTTGGGCACGCCGATCGACGACTATATCGCCAATCTGATCTGCGCTCAGCTCCTTTTTCTGGAGTCCGAGGATCCGGAAAAGGAGATCAACTTCTACGTCAATTCGCCGGGAGGATCGGTTACAGCCGGTCTGGCGGTGTACGATACCATGCAGTACATCTCCGCGCCTGTGGCCACTCTCTGTCTGGGTCAGGCCTCGAGCATGGGGGCCCTGTTGCTGGCCGGAGGTTCTCCGGGACTGCGGTTCGGCCTGCCCCACAGCAGGGTGCTCCTGCATCAGCCCATGGGCGGATTCCAGGGTCAGGCCTCGGATATTGACATTCAGGCCAAAGAGATTATTCGTTTAAAGAAGAGGCTCAACGAGATTCTGGCCCATCATACGGGTCAGAACCTGGAACAGGTGGAAGTGGACACTGACCGCGACTACTTTATGAGCGCCGGAGAGGCTAAGGATTACGGAGTTATCGACGAGATGCTCCAGTCCAGAAAGGAGATGCAGTTCTCCAAATAGGTGGGGTGCCTCTCCGGAAAAGCCTTGCCAATCCTTAAATAAGATAATCGGATAGCCAAGATGGATACGGAAAAGAATACCCAGAACGGCGTTAGCTGTTCCTTCTGTGGCAAGACGCAGGACAATGTGCAGCGTCTTATAGCCGGCCCCGATGTGTATATCTGCGACGAGTGCATCGGGCTCTGTAACGAGATCCTTACTCAGGACAAGTTGAGCGAGGAGACAGAGCAGGGGAGGCTTCTGCCTCCCGAGAGCATTAAGAGTGCCATGGATGAGTACATCATCGGCCAGGAGGAGGCCAAGCGCATCCTTTCCGTGGCTGTGTACAATCATTATAAGCGGGTCTACTACCAGGAGAGCTCGCAGCAGGATGTGCAACTGGATAAGAGCAACATCCTCCTGCTGGGGCCCACTGGTTGCGGCAAGACCCTTATGGCCCAAACCCTGGCCCGTATTCTGCAGGTGCCCTGTGCTATTGCGGACGCCACGAATCTGACCGAGGCCGGGTATGTGGGCGAGGACGTGGAGAATATCCTGGTCCAGCTCCTGCAGAATGCAGATTACGATATCGAGGCCGCCTCCCGGGGTATCGTGTATGTGGACGAGATAGACAAGATCTCCAAGAAGTCGGACAGCGCCTCCATTACCAGGGATGTTTCCGGAGAAGGCGTACAGCAGGCTCTTTTGCGGATCATGGAAGGGACTGAGGCGAATATTCCGCCCAAGGGCGGCCGCAAGCATCCTCAGCAGGAGTACATCCGGCTGGATACGAGCAATATCCTCTTTATAATGGGCGGCGCTTTTATCGGTTTGGACCATGTCATCAAGATGCGGACTCAGGGCACCTCCATGGGATTCGGGGCCGACATCGGCTCCCACAAGGTTAAAACACAGGGCGAGATACTGCGCCAGGTGCGTCCGGACGATCTGATCAAATTCGGCCTGATCCCTGAGTTCGTGGGCCGCATACCCGTTCAGGCCGCCCTGGACGAGCTGGAGGAGGAAGATCTGGTCCGCATCCTGACTGAGCCCAAGAACGCCCTGGTCAAGCAGTACCAGAAGCTCTTCGAGCTGGACCATGTCACTCTGCACTTCACTCAGAACGCCCTCAGGGCCATAGCCAGGCAGTCCATGGAGCGCAAGACCGGTGCCAGGGGACTGCGCAGCATCATGGAGTCCAAGATGATGGATATCATGTATCGCTTGCCCTCGCTGGAGGGTGTTCAGGAGTGTGTGATCAACAGCTCCACTGTGGAAGAAGGGGCGGAGCCGCTTCTGTTCTACGAGAAGCGGGCCAAGACCGCCTAGCCTCTTGTCCGGCACGTCGCGACTTGGTGAGCTCTCCTGTGATCCATCCCCACAATATTCGCGCCACTGTCTCTCTGAGCGCCCTCTTCGCAGCGCCACGGAGATGGTGAATTTATTAATAGAGGAGGTTGTATGACCAGAAAAGGCGACCAGATTCCGCTGATGACCCTGCGGGAAGTGGTCATGTTCCCCAAATCCATCGCTCCGCTCTATGTGGGGCGTCAAGCTTCCATTCGGGCCGTGGAGCAGGCCCTGAACGAATACGACAAGCAGATTTTTCTGGCCACCCAGCGGGACCCGGAAATGGAAAATCCGGATACCGAGCAGATATACGACATGGGGGTTGTGTGCAAGATCCTGCAGCTTTTGCGCATGCCGGACGGCACGGTGAAAGTCCTCTTCGAAGGTATGCACCGCGCCCTCTGGTCCGGGCAAGACCCGCTGTTCAGTTCGGAAGAGGATTTCCCCGTGGTCGAGGTGGAGCCGGTCCTGGAGCCGGAAAGTTGGGACGAGGAGACCCGGACCCTGATCCAGATGACCCAGGAGTCCGTAGAGAAGCTGTCCCAGGGCGGCAACCGGATCTCCAAGGAAGGGCTTAAGGCCATCCAGGAGCTGGAGAGCCCTGGAGAGCTGGCGGATACCGTGGTTCCTTATCTCAAGGCGGACTACGAGAAGAAGCAGGGCATACTGGAGATTGTAGATCCCAAGCAGCGCCTGGAGGAGGTCTACAGCCTGCTCCAAGCCGAGCTGGAGCACTCCCAGGTAGAGCAGAAGATCAACGAGAGGGTGAAGGAGCAGATCGAGGCCAACCAGAAGAACTACTATCTCAACGAGCAGCTCAAGGCCATCCACAAGGAAATGGGCCTGGAGCAGGAACCCGGCGAGGAGGGGCAGGAGCTCCTGGAGAAGCTGGACGCCAAGGACATGCCGGAGGAGGCCCGGGAGAAGGCCCGGAAGGAGATCAAGAAGCTACAGCAGATGCAGCCTTCCTCCGCGGAGTACACCGTGGTCCGCAACTATGTGGATACCGTGCTCGATCTGCCCTGGAACCGGCTCAAGGAGACCAAGCTGGACCTGGATCAGGCCAGCAGGATCCTGGAGGAGGACCACCACGGGCTGGAGAAGCCCAAGGAGCGGATCCTGGAATTCCTGGCCGTGCAGCAGATGGTGGAAAAGCTGCAGGGCACCATCCTGTGCTTCGTCGGCCCGCCGGGAGTGGGCAAGACCTCCCTGGCCAAATCCATCGCACGCAGCACGGACCGGGAGTTCGTGCGCCTTTCTTTAGGGGGTGTACGGGACGAGGCGGAAATACGCGGACACCGCAGGACCTACGTGGGCGCCATGCCCGGCAAGATCCTCCAGTCCCTGAAGCGGCGGGAGTACAACAATCCGGTCATGTGCCTGGACGAGGTGGACAAGCTCAGCATGGACTTCCGGGGCGACCCGTCCTCGGCCCTGCTGGAGGTGCTGGACCCGGAGCAGAACTTTGCCTTCAACGACCACTATCTGGACATGGAGTACGACCTGTCCAACGTGTTCTTCGTAACCACGGCGAACACGCTGCAGACCGTTCCCTGGGCCCTGCGGGACCGCATGGAGGTCATCGAGCTGCCCGGGTACTTGGAGACGGAAAAGATGCACATCGCGCAGAAGTTCCTGTTGCCCAAGCAGATCGCCAAACACGGCCTGAGCCAGGAGAACCTTCATGTCTCCGAGGGTGCCATTAACGAGGTTATGCGACGCTATACCCGCGAGGCGGGCGTGCGGAACCTGGAGCGAGAGTTGGCCAACATCTGTCGCAAGGTGGTCAGGCGTTTGGTCCAGAATAAGGAGGACAGGCAGAAGATCCAGGTGACCAAGAAGAGCGTGCCGGGTTATCTCGGCGTTCCCCGCTATCGCTACGGCGAGCGGGAGCAGGAGCCCCAGGTGGGTCTGGGTACGGGAATGGCCTGGACCGAGTTGGGCGGAGAGCTGCTCATGATCGAAGTGGCCCTGATGAACGGCACGGGAAAGATCGAGGTCACGGGCAAGATCGGCGACGTGATGCAGGAATCCGCCAGGGCGGCTCTCAGCTATGTCCGCTCCCGTTCCGGGCTCTTCGGCCTGCGCCCGGAGTTCTACAAGGAGATCGACGTGCACGTGCACATCCCCGAGGGAGCAACCCCCAAGGACGGGCCCTCCGCCGGGATCACCATGGCCACCTCCCTGGTTTCCTCCCTGCTCAACATGCCTGTGGATAACAGCCTGGCCATGACCGGGGAGATCACCCTACGTGGTCGGGTTCTGCCCATCGGCGGCCTCAGGGAGAAGCTGCTGGCCGCGCACCGGGGCCATATCAGCAAGGTGATCATTCCCAGGGAGAATAGCAAGGATCTTAAGGAAGTGCCCCAGGCCATTCTCAAGGATCTGGAGATCAAGGAAGTGGAGCACATGGACGAAGTGCTGCCCAGCGCCCTGGTCAATGTGGGTAAGGAGGAGATCTTCCGCGGCAAGAACGATGCCATCCCCCTGGTGCAGTGTCTGCGCAAGGAAGAGCAGACACACAAGACCCAATAGGAATGCCGCTGCTGGCGGCCGGAGAAAAGGGGACGCGTTCCGGCGCGTCCCCTTTTTTTTGGCGATCGGCGGTTGTTTCACCCCAGGTGCTAGTCCGTCTCCTCGGGAAAGACGGCCTCGTAGGCAGCGATATACTCCGCGAGCTCCCCCCGGCTGATCGCCTCGCGCGCCCCGCGTATCAGATCCAGATAGAAGGCGAGGTTGTGCAGGGTGTTCAGCCGGTAGGCCAGTAGCTCCCGGGACACGTAGAGATGACGCAGATAGGCCCGGGAGAAGGTGCGGCAGGTGTAGCAGGAGCAGTCCGGGTCCAAGGGGAGGCTGTCCTCGCGATAGCGGGCCTGTTTGATGGTGATCTTGCCTCTGGAGGTGTAAAGGGTGCCGTTGCGGGCGTTCCGTGTGGGCAGGACGCAGTCGAACATGTCCATGCCCTCGGCGATGGCCCGCAGTATGTCCAGAGGCTTGCCCACGCCCATGAGGTAGCGGGGTCGTTCCCGGGGTAAGAGGGGGGCTGTTTCCCGCAGCATTTCCCATAGCACTGTTTTGGGCTCGCCCACGCTCAGCCCGCCTATGGCGTAGCCGTCGAAAGGGAGATCGCATATCTCCCGTGCGCTCTGTTCCCGCAGCCGGGGGAAGAATCCCCCCTGGACAATGCCGAAGAGGAGTTGTTGGGTGGGGCGGGCCCGGGCCTGCAGGGAGCGCTCCGCCCAGCGGGAGGTCCTAAGCATGGCCTCCCGGGTACGTTCGAAGTCCGTTCCGTGAGACACGCACTCGTCCAGGACCATCATAATGTCCGAGCCGATTTTTTCCTGGATGCGGACCACCCCTTCGGGGGTGAAGAAGTGCTTGGAGCCGTCGATGTGGGAGGTGAAGTCCACCCCCTCCTCGCTGACCCGCCGCAGTGCGGAAAGGGAAAAGACCTGGAACCCGCCGCTGTCGGTCAGGATAGGGCCCTGCCAGGAGGAGAAGGCGTGCAGACCGCCCTGGCGGGCAAGGAGCTCGTCTCCGGGGCGCAGGTAGAGGTGGTAGGTGTTGCCCAGGATCATTTGGGTCCCGATATGGGTGAGGTCTTGAGGGCACAGGCTCTTGACGCTGCCCGCGGTGCCCACGGGCATGAATACAGGGGTCTGCACGGGGCCTCGGGCGGTGAGGAGAACGCCCCGCCGGGCAAGCCCGTCTTCGGCCTTGATGCGAAAGGATTCGGCTTGCATCATCGCTCCAGCTTTTGCAGTCTCGGGCTCACGGAAGCCCTTCTTCAGCTCCAGGGGAAATGGGCAAGGGCTATGCATACAACAGCTATTTTGGCGAGGTCAAAACAAAGAAGGAGCGCAGCAACCATGATGAGGACCGAGGATCTCAGGAGCACGCTCAGGCGGATCGACGGCAAGGGATACAAGGCGTACAAGGAGCTGCAGGGCGACTACGACCTAGAGGGCTTTATTCTGCATGTGGACAACGTGCAGAGCGATCCCTTCGCCCCTCCCAGCAAGATGCGTGTTAGCCTGCCCCAATCCCGGGCCGGCTTCCCGGAGGAGATGTTCTCCAACCGGGTCCGGCGCGTGGCCTTAGAGGACTACCTGACCCGCTGTTTCCACAGGGTCTGCTCCCGCAGCGGAAAGCGGGACGTGGGGATCGACCGTCCGGGCCAGGAGATCCTGGAGCGAACCGCGATGCGGGTTACCTCCGAGCGGGTCGAGGCCCGGATCACGGTGGGGCTCCCCGCCAAGGGCCGGAGCATAATGGGCCGGAAGGCGGAAGAGATCCTGCTCCGGGACCTGCCGGACATGGTGGATCAATCCCTGGTGCTGAGGAGCCTGGACCGGGAAAGGCTTTGGCGACACCTCCAGGTCTGTGAGGATCAGGAGGTCCTGCGGGGGGAGCTGGCGAACAGGGGCCTGGTGGCCTTTGTGGGCAACGACTCGATCCTGCCCCGCAAGAGCGGGGTTAGCGACGAGCCCATGCCCCGGGGCAAGGCCATCTCCTTCCTCTCGTCCCCGGAGCAGGAGGTGAGCCTGGAGCTGCCCCATCAAGGGCAGGTAACCGGCATGGGGGTCTCCCGGGGCGTGACCCTGGTCGCTGGCGGCGGCTACCACGGCAAGTCCACCCTGCTCAAGGCCCTGGAGCGCGGGGTTTACAACCATGTTCCGGACGACGGGCGCGAGTTCGTGGTCTGCGACTATAGCGCGGTGAAGATCCGGGCGGAGGACGGGCGCTCCGTGACCGAGGTAAACATAGAGCCCTTTATCAGCGATCTGCCCTTCGGGGAGGACACTTCCCGCTTCGCCTCGGACAACGCCAGCGGCAGCACCTCCCAGGCGGCGAACATCATGGAGGCCCTGGAGGCGGACAGCCGTCTCCTGCTCCTGGACGAGGATACAAGCGCGACCAACTTCATGATCCGTGACGGCCGGATGCAGCACCTGGTGGCCAAGGAGGACGAGCCCATCACTCCCTTTATAGACCGGGTACGGGAGCTCTCCACCAAGATGGGGGTTTCCACCATCCTGGTCCTGGGAGGCAGCGGGGACTATTTCGAGCTTGCGGACACCGTGCTCATGCTAAAGGAATACCAACCCTACGATGTTACCGCGCGGGCCAAGGAGCTGGCCGAGATCTACGCCACACAGCGCAAGACGGAGATCAAGGAGCCCCTGGAGGGGGTCGCTCCCAGGGTCCCCCTGCGCAGGTCCTTTCAGCTGGGGCAAAAGGACAAGATCAAGACCAAGGGGCTGCATACAGTTTTGTTGGGGAGAATTACCGTGGATCTCTCCCAGGTGGAGCAACTGGTGGATGAGAGCCAGTCCAGGGCCATTGCCGCGTTTTTCAAACAACTGGGCGAGGAGGGGGGCAACCGGGAGATGAGCCTCTCGGAGAAGGTGGACGCGGCCCTGGAGTCCATAGGGGAAAAGGGTTTGGACGTGCTCTCCGGCTTCCGGGGCAAACATCCGGGATACATGGCCCTGCCCAGGAAGCAGGAGCTGTGCGCCGCGGTGAATCGCTACCGCGGGCTGCAGGTAAGACAGCGCTAAAGCGTTAGCGCTCCCGTTGCATCCTTCTCCGGAGCGGCCGGAGCGTAACGAAAATTCTGGAGCCGAAGCCGTGCGCCTGATCAAGGATCCCAATCTGGCTATTTTGCTCTGCGTGGTGATGTTCGCCGTCACCGGCGGGAGCCTGGTAGGTCCCATCCTTCCGGAGATGATCTCTCCTCTGGGGGCGACGCAAAAGACCATCGGATGGGCCTTGAGCGTTTATACCCTGTTGGCGATGCTGAGCACTCCCATTTTAGGGATGGTGGCCGACCTGGCGGGAAGGAAGCGGGTAATCGTGTTCGCCACTATCCTCTTCGGTGTGGCAGGGCTCTTGATCACCTTCAGCCGCGCCTTCTGGCTGGTCCTGGTCCTCCGGGGGCTACAGGGGATCGGTGTGGGCGGGATGATGAACACCGTGGTGGCAGCGCTCGGGGACCTGTATACCGGAGTGGAGCGCAACCGGGCCATGGGCTACAGGGTCACGGCCCAGTCGCTGACCAACTCCAGCATCCCCTTTGTCTCCGGAGTGCTGGCTACAGTAGCCTGGTTCTTTCCCTTTTACATCCACTCCCTGGCAATCCTGGCCGGACTCGTGGCGGCCTGGAAGCTGCAGGAGACTGCCCGGCCAGGACGACAACCGGGATACTTGAGGCGGAGCCTATCCGCCGCAGCCAAGCCGCGGGCGATATGGATCTTCTTCTCCAATTTCATGGGTTTTTTCCTGCTCTACTGCATCGTGGTTTACATGCCCATCTATGTGGTCCGCGAGCTTTCTTTGACCACCGCGCACGCCGGTCTGGCCCTGTCCGTGGGATCCGGGGTGGTGGCCATCATCTCCACCCAGGCCGGGCGCCTGCGTAAATCATTCCGGGAAGAGAAACTGATCTTCGCCGGGCTGGCGGGGTGCGGCCTTGCCTTGCTCCTGATGGGGCTCTCCCAGAGCTACATTGGCCTGCTCTCCGTGATGCTCATTTGGGGACTGGGGTTCGGGACACTCATGCCCGCCCTCAACGCGGCCGCGGCCGGCCTCGTCTCCTCCGAGCTGCGCGCCGGATTCCTCTCTGTCTTCACCCTGTTGATCTATCTGGGTCAGACTGTTTCTCCGCCGTTCTTCGCCCTGTTCATCGGAAGGGAGTCAGTGGAAGGGGCCTTTTTCGCCGGCGGGACAACCGCCCTTCTCCCGCTGCTTGTCACCCTTGTCCTCCTCTTGCGCAAATCAACCGGAACGGACGCGGAGGCTCAGAGGTAGGTCCTGGCCCCGAGGTAATGGGATCGGAAAAAGGAGTGGGACAGGTGATCAGTAGTCACTTCGCTCCCGCTGGTGGAGGCGTGGACGAAGCGGCCATCTCCTATGTACAGGCCTACATGGGAGGGAACGCCCCGGTTTTTGGTGTCGAAAAAGACCAGATCTCCCTTTTGCAGGGCGCTTCGGGATACCGGCCTGCCGGAGCGATACTGCTTGGCCGCCACCCGGGGCAGATTCAGGCCGTTGTGGCGGTAGACCGCCATGGTCAGGCCGCTACAGTCGAATCCTTCCCTTTCCGAAGTCCCGCCCCACTGGTAGGAGGTGCCCAGGAAGTTCCGCGCAGTATCCGCTAGCTCTTGGCGCACGTACGCCGGACCTTCTTGCTGCATGCGCGCGGCGGGGTAGGTCTCCGGATCAACCACAAAATACTCCTGCAGAACACCCCGGGATGCGAGACGAGCTGCGCGCTGATCTGCGCTTTCTCTGTGGGGAAAGTCGCCGAAGCGGACCTTGTACAGCCCGTCCCGGTCCCTGAAGTAGTAGGCCCCCAGCCCCTTGCTCTCCAACTCGCGCATCAGCGAGGAAGCGTTGTCCGGCATGGCGAAGGCCCCCACCTGGACGCTGTAACCCATGGATTCTAGCCTCCCCGCCTGCCGGGCTGGAGGCGGGACAGGCGTCCGGGGAGCGCAGGCAGCCAGGACGAGAGAAATGCAAATCAGGAGTGTGGAGATAAGGGGAACTCGGGGGAGCATCATGACACCTTTTTGTATGAAAAAGTGTCTAACACTTTGAATTAACTTGCAATACGGCGAGGCCTGCCCTGCACACATTCCCAGAATGAGTGCAGGGCTCGTCGGGGAGTGCGCTGAAGCCGTGTTTCATATGTTTGGCTGCCTGTTTCTTCGCGATATGGGGATCAAGGCGGTATCGCCTGCAAAGCTCGCGTTGCAGAGGGCGAGAGTAGAACATACGTCGTCTTGTTAGCTGGAACCGAGCAGCTTGAGCCGTTCCCGGCAATGGACGCCGGGATGAAACACAGGCATCAGCGCATCCCTTGACTCGCCTCGCAGCATTTTCATGCTTGGTTGTGCCCGGGTCGGCCCGGGAATGAGGGTTGTATTCGGGAAAGGCTCGGCCACAGGAAACCGTGCTATTGGGAGATGTCTATCCCGATCTCTTTCCGGGTTGAGTTGCGCTGGATGCATAGCGCAAGAGGCTTTTCCCGCTCATGTGCCCGCACTGCTGCCCGGTGCAGGTCCATGAGTCTCCGGAAGGGCTCGTCTCCGGCGGCAAGCAGCAGGTCTCCGGAGCGCATTCCAGCCCGCGCAGCCCTGCTCTCCGGCTCTACCTCGGAGATCAGGCCACCGCGGGGAGTGAGTTTCAGGCTGAAACCGAGGCGACTGGTGTAGGTTACCGGACAGAAGAAGAAAAGATCGCCCTGTTCGGACTCCGGATGTTCAAGTCCCCGCCATCCGGTGACTGTAAGGATGTCGCTGGAGGGGTCCCGCATCAGGAGGCGGCGCGGAATGCCCCTGCCGCGCTTGATATGGCCGTTTCCGGCCAGGATGATCAGAGTGGCCCCTGACCGGGAATGGAGCTGCCTGGCCCGTTCCGCCATGGCACTGTCCCACAAGGCCTGGACCAAAAAGAACCGTTCCCGCTTTGCTTTTGTTTGATCCCTATAGGGTGGAAACTGCTTGTGTTGTTCGAACGCCTTGTCCAGGAACTCTTTTTCCTCTGCGCTGGGCGGGATGAACATGTCGGTGCGGTTTTTTCCGTCGAATTGCTGCAGTGCGCTGCGGCCCTCTTCCCGGACAGCCTCCAGTAGGTCCGGGCCCGCATTAAGGCCGTACAAGGGATACCCCGCTTCCCTGGACGCCCGGAAAACGGGTTTGTATAAGGAGAAGGGGTGTCCCCATGTTTCTGCCCAGTTCAGGGCCCGAGGTAGATCCTTCAATCCTATTTTTCCCGCATTGAACCGTTCCAGGGCTTTTTGCCGGGTGGAGGGCACCATCTCCAGGCCCACCGCGGCCCGGGTTCCGTTCTCTGCCAGCCAACGGATCAGCCTGGCCTGGACGCGATGGTCACAGGCATTGTTATGGGTCTCTCCGATAAGGATGTACTCCGCATTTTTGGCCTTGTGCAGGAACCTCTCCCGGGCGACGGGCTCGCCGCTTCGGTCCACCAAGGTCCCCTTTTCCAGCTGAGGCAGGGAGGTACCTGAGCCAGGCACCCGGCAGGTGCATGCAGCGATCAGCAAGAGCATAAGCAGGAGTCCGCTACAGAGCGGTATAGCTTGTCTGCATCTGTTCATAGGCGAGACCCCGAATAGTTCGGATGGTGGTGGGAGGTGGTTTGCACCCGGGAGATTGTGCAAAGAAGGATAGTTCAATATACTGTCTCTGGCAACAGGGAGGCTGTTTGCTCCGCTAAAAGCGCTTTGCGCAGCGAAGCGAAAAGGGAGTGGGGCAGGAACTGATCCGGAAGGCGACTGCCCTATGGTAAGCACGGGATATTTTCTCGCTGGCCGCTCTCTTCCCGAGCTAGCCCCACGTAATGCCTCCCTTCCGCTTCTTAGAATGGAAAGCAAGGAGGGGGAATATGCGAATCGTTTTTCATGAGCGCTATCTTCAGGAATACGCCTCGGACCCGGCTGCGAGGCGGGGACGTATTGACCGGGCAGTGGAGGAGCTGCGGCCGCGCTACGATTTCCTCGAGCCGAACATGGCTGAGGAGGAGGATATCCTCCTGGTGCACGAGGAGCATCACCTGCGCATGATTGCCGAAAGCCCTCAGTTGCACTCCATGGCCCTGCTAGCCGCTGGAGGAGCGATAGAGGCCTCGGAGCTAGCCATGCAGGGGGAGCCTACCTTCGCCCTGATCCGTCCTCCGGGACATCACGCCAGCCCCGGCGATTGCTGGGGATTTTGCTGGTACAACAACGTGGCTGTGGCCGTGGAGCGTCTGCGCCAAGCCGGACGTATCCGCAACGCCTTCATCCTGGACTTCGATCTCCATTTCGGGGACGGAACGAACAACTTCTTCCAGAATATTCCCCATGTGACCTATTATCACTCTGGATCGCTCCAGGAGATCGCCACAGTTCTAAAGGGAATCGAGGAATGCGATTTGGTGGGTGTTTCCGCCGGATTCGACAGGCACGTGGAGGACTGGGGCGGCACGCTCACCACGGAGAATTACCGCAGCATCGGCGGAATGGTCCGCTCCATGACGCAGCGCCTCTGTCCGGGGCGGGTCTTTGCCGTGCTGGAGGGCGGATACAATGAGCGCGTTCTGGGGGACAACATCCTGGCCTTTTTGCAGGGTCTGGAGGGCGAAGGTATAGACACCGGGGAAACGTGATGCGTCAGCAGACGGGAGCTTACCCTATGGAAAGGAACAAAGAGCGGGGTGTAAAATGCAGGTAAAGACCAGCGATTTGCCCGGCATCGGTAAGCGGTATTCCATCGTGACAGCCAATAAGGAACAGGTGGTGGTGATCATGCACCACCACGGCCACAGGGAGATATATCATTTCACTCATCCAGACAAGGATGAGCCGGACTATACCCTTAGTTTGAGCGATGAGGAGGCCAGGCAGCTGGGCACGATACTTATGGGGGTGGATTATCAGCCAGTGGCGGATGAGCGCATGGAGATGCTGCTCAAGAATATACGTATGGAGTGGCTGAAGGTGGAGCCGGACAGCTGCGTGGCCAATATGCGGATCATCGATTCCCGGATCAGGACTCGTACCGGGGCCACGGTGGTGGGGATCCAACGCGGAGACTCAATCATCGGCAGCCCCGAGGTGGAGGAGGTGATTTACCCCGGTGATGTGCTCATGGTGATCGGCACAAGAGAGCAGACCAAGAACCTGGAATTCATGTGCCGCTACGGGGAATCGCGATAGGCCCTGTCGCAGCGCGATGCGCAACTAGTCCTGGCCCCCAGTTGCCAGGGGGCCGCGGAGGTGTTGCTGACGTGCACCTAGCTAGGCTCACGTAGTCCGCACGGCAGAAGGAGTTTGATGTGCAAAACTTGCCCTTCCTGTTCCTAGCCGGAATCTTCCTGATCTTTTTCTTTGCGGTGGGTGCCTCTTCTTGGCGATTCCGGCTCCCCTCGGTCCTGGTATACATCCTGTTGGGAACGGCGGTCGCCTCTTATGTGGCGGATATGGAGACCGTCCATACAGTGGGCGAGATCGGGATCGTCCTGCTTTTTTTCGTTCTGGGCCTGGATTTCCCTCTGGCCAGAATGGTGGACATCTCCCGGAGGATCTGGCCCGCGGGCCTGTTGGACCTGGGCTTGAATTTAGGCCTGAGTATGGCCCTGGCTCTCGCCTTCGGCCTGGACCTCTTCTCCGCCTTTGTTCTGGGCTCGGTGGCCTATGCCACCAGCTCCTCCATTACCGCCAAGCTATTGGAGGACAAGAAGAGGCTGGCCAACTTGGAAACCGAGTTCATCTTGGCTTTGCTCATTTTCGAGGATCTGGTGGCCCCTGTTTTGGTCTCCTTTATCGTGGGGATACAAAGCGGAGGCCCTGTTTCCGTTGCTTTTATGGGTCTTTTGGGTCTCAAGGTCGTCCTCCTGGTTCTTGGCGCCATATTTTTGGGATATTACGGTTTCCGCAAGCTGAACGACTTTGTGGCCAGGCATCTGGACAAGGACTTCATGCCCTTGTTCGCTGTGGGTCTAGCCCTTACTTATGCCGGTTTCGCCCTGTACCTGGGCGTATCCGAGGTTCTGGGCGCCTTCCTGGCAGGTATTATGCTCTCCGAGACGGGTAAAGCCAAGGACCTGGAGAATCTGACCGTGCCACTGAGGAACCTGACTCTGCCGTTTTTCTTTTTCTGGTTCGGGACCACCATCTCCTTGAATCAGGGACTTCCTATGGCGGGTTTCATGCTCGCTTTTCTGGCGTGGAGCGTGCTGGGCAAGTTGTTCACCGGCTATTTCGGAGGCCGCATATTCGGGCTGGCCCCCAAGGCGTCCACGCGGGCCGCTTTCTCCATGATACAGCGGGGAGAGTTCTCTGCCATTATCGCTAGCTGGGCCTCTCCGCAGCTAAGGATTTTCAGCGGCCTCTACATCCTGGTCTCCGCCTCCATCGGGGTGCTGCTCCTGGGAAGGGCGCCGCGCATCGCCGCACGTTTTAACGGAAGGCACTCTATAGGGGCACAATCCCCAAATCAGCTCCATTAACGTATACAAAATGCAGAGTTATCTTTTGAAGTAATGGAAGAAGTGGTGTAGGGTAAAACTAACCCTCTCTTGACAAAGATCCCTATATGGCTTATAAAATGAAATAACCATAGAGAGAAAAGCGAAGCCTAAAAAGGGTCGTTTTTCCCAAATAAAGGTGTGTCTGACAAGCCGCAGGGCTTGTCTATCATTAACCCTAATAAGGAGGCTGAGCCCAGGCATGAGTATGCCGGAAGATCCCGACTCACCTGACAGACGTAGAAAATACTCTCTCACATCCCCTCCTCAAGTGTCTCAAACCGCGAAAGACCAGGCGGATGTGCTCCTCCACCCCGTTAGGGAAAACGAGATTCCCGAGCTGGCCGGGATCTATATGAAGGCTTATAAAGGAATGGAGGAGTACGGCGAGGCAAGCACCGACCAAGCCCTATTGTATCTGCAGCGTCTTAATCGTTTCTGTTCCAAGGGCATTTTTAAGACGATGGTCAATGGTCGGACAGCCGGATTTATTGTCTGTGACCCCCATTGGTACGAGCCCGGACAGAGAAAGGTCCTGGAAATCCACGAGCTTGTGGTGGATCCGGATTATCAGGGCTACGGTCTGGGAAGCCTGTTGATGCGTTTCGCCTATTCCATGGGGCGGAAGTACGGACGTTCGGTGGTTTCCCTGTGGGCCGGCGAGGGCAATAATAGGGCCATCGGGTGGTACACCCGGAAATACGGCTTCAAGCCGGACCGCAAACATGGTGTCTGGATCCATTTCCAGACCCGGATCGAGCCGTGGAAGAATCAGTGAAAGGGTTCCAGGTTAGCACTTACTTCTCCGGTTCGGAGAGGTGCATGCAGCCGGTCTGTAGCCGGGACCTGTAATTTCCGATATCGCCAGAAGCAGCTGGAGTTTACAGAGGCGTGGTTCAGCCAGCTGTGGTCTTTTCCCCGGCGAAAGCAAGGCAGCCTTACTTCCGTTCTTTTCCTTTCCGGATGCGATCCCCCGGAGGGATCAGCAGGAGGGAGAAATATGGAGGAGATCTCGCTGTATCCTGCAGCCACGGGTGATGACTCCTGCTGAGGGGATCTTCGGTCTCTTGCGGTGGTAGCCGCGTTGCTCAGAACAGGAGTTTGACAAAATCAGGCAATTCATATAGCAGTAGTAGCGATTCGTACGATCTTCCTCCCCCCTCCCTTGTTTAGGAAGATTGTCGTTTCCTCACTCAGGAGCCCGGATCAGAACAGGTCCGGGCTTTTTTTATCCCTTAAAACAGGGAAATACAAGGATCCTCCTCTACCCATTCGGGATTGCGTGCAGCACTAGTCTCAGGACCACACTCCCGGAATCTCGGTGCCGCAGGAAGGACAACGCCCTTTTTCCATTCCCAACTCAGGTGCCTGGTAGCCGCGACGCCGGATAATCAACTCTCCGCAGTGGTGGCAATAGGTGTTGAGCCCCTCCGGCACGGGCGCGTTACCGATATATACATAACGGATTCCCCGATTGCGGGCCAGCTGTCGGAAATCTTTCAGAAGCGGAATCGGGGTGGGGGGCAGTCGATCAAGTTTGTATCTGGGAATGAAGCGGAGAAAGTGCAAGGGGCAGTCGGGGCCTAGTTGATCGGTGATCCAGTCGCACATCTTTTTAACCATATCCCGGTCGTCAGTGTACCCCGGCACCACCAGATTGGTGATCTCCAAGTGCACCCCCTCGCCGTGCAAGGTCCGCAGTGTTTCCAGAACGGGTTCCAGCCTGCCTCCGTTCAGGGTGCGGTAAATCTCGTCACTAAAGGCCTTGAGATTGATGTTCGCCGCTTGGATGTGGGGGCACAGTTCCCGCAGCGGGGTGTCGTTGATGAATCCGTTGGAGATGAGCAGATTGGCCAACCCCTTGTCCCGGGCCAGTTTTGCCAGATCAGCCATGTATTCGATGAATGCGATAGGCTCGGAATAGGTGTAGGCCACAGAGGACGCCCCGGATTCGCTGGCTTCCTTTAGGGCCTCTCCCGGGAAGAGGTCCTGGTGCCGCACCTGGGAGGGCTTTTTTTGCGAGATCTGCCAGTTCTGGCAGTTGCGGCAGCGGAAGTTGCAGCCGGTAGTGGCCAGGGAGTAGGCGGATGTTCCGGGCAGGAAGTGGAACAGGGGTTTTTTTTCTATGGGGTCCAGGTGCACGGAGCAGGGGTTGCCGTAGGCCAGAGTGTACAAGCTCCCCTGGTGATTGATCTTGTTCCGGCAGACACTGCGATCTCCCGGGGAAAGCACGCAGGCATGGGGACAGACATTGCAGAGGACCCGTCCCTGATCCAGCCTGCTGTAGCTGAAGGCCTCCTTGGACCATTTCCACAATGTATCCGGGGCATCATCCCGGAACACCTCTCCGGTTACGTCCCGGGCAGCCCAGGCCTCGTTCCGGATCCAGGGACAGGGGGGACAGGCCAGGGAAAGGGCCAGACACGCCCCGCTAGCGAGGAAGGTCCTTCTGTTCATCTTTTGTTGCTCCCAAGGGCTGGGGTGCCCACAAGGCTTATAGAGAATATTTTGAGCCCCATAAGGGCCATGATTGCCAGAGTGACTCCCAGATAGGGGATCAGGGCCACACTGATCAGTAGCGCTCCCAGGGCCGCTCCGAAAAGGTCCGCGGAAAAGCTCTTGGAGGCCACGGAATCCGTGTCTCCTTTCAGGGCAAGGGCCACGGGGAACTGCATTCCGCAGAGCAGGGCGATGCCAAAACCAAGACCCAGATAAATCCATTTAGAGCAATCGGCCCAACCGAGGGAGAGCAGGAGGAGAAGCAGGCCCAGACAGGAGATGAGCCCGAGGTCGGTGGCCATAAGCATTCTTCTGCCCCGGTATTGCAGTCGCTCGCCGTAGAGCGCCCCCGGTAGCAGGCCGGCCAGAAAGGCGGTGACGATGAGGCCGAGCATGGAGTAGACGTACCCGAATACAATTTGGAATACAAAGATTATCAGGATTTCGCTGCCCATGGTCAAGAATCCGGTGCTGAAGAGCACTAGCTCCTCCCTGGAGCTGAGAAGGAGGTAGACTATTCCCAGTCCCCCCAACAGCGCGAAAAAGGTCAGAGGGGAGGAGGCGTGCTTGGCGAACCACTGGGAGAAGACGAAGCGCATTAGCACGGGATCCAGGTCCCGGTTGACCGGAGCTGAGGAAGTGATGCGCTCCTGGAGCCGGGATATACGCTCCTGGGTTACAGTGCCGGAAAAATAACCCTGGATATAGGGGGGCCGGATGCCCCGTTCCCGGAGACGTTGGGGGATGTTCGCGGTGAGGGGGCCGTTGCGGCAGAGGAAGACTGTCCTTCGTCCAGGCAAAAGGAGGACTCGGGAGAAACTCTGGGAAGCAGTCCGGTGCAGGCAGGACACAATCCTTTCCTGGGACTGGGAAAGATAGTTGGCGTAGCCGCGCACGGAAAAGCTGAACACCCCCGAGGGGGACAGATGCTTTTGCACCATATGGAAAAACTCCCTGGTGAAGAGCCTGTTGCCCTTGAAAGTCTGTGGCTGGGGGAAGCTGATAATGACTGCGTCGAAGGTTTGTTTGGTGCGGCTCAAATATCTGCGGGCGTCCTGGTGGATGATCCGGAGGCCGGGATATTCCTGCAGCAGGCCGTATTGGAACTGAACCCGGGTCAGAGCGGGATCCAGCTCCACATAGGTCACCTTGTCCGGATCGTATTTTTCGATTTCCCGGAGCATGTCGCTTCGGGCGGAAATGAGCAGCACGTCCTGGGGTGCCTCATCCAATTGTGCCAGGGGATAGTGGACTAGCTCCTCGGCCAGGAAGCTGCTTCGACTGCTATACATGGGTCCGCCGTCGCCGAACAGGGTTACTTGCCCCTTGTGGCGGAACACCTCGATCCGCTGGTATTTGCTTTCCTGGTAATGGATGAGATTTCCGCTGTGTCCGGTGCTCAGGGACTGCACGGACAAAAGTGGCGGAAGTCCGAGCCCGGCCACCAGAAGGAGGGCTGCCGGCAGGAGCAGGGGGTTGCTTCTGGCGCTGAGGAAGATAAGGCCCAGGGACAGGAGGCCCAGCGGCAGATTGGCGAGCAACAGGGCTTGTAGGGGAGTGAAGAAGAGGATCAAGAGGAAGGAAAACAGGGCCCCACCGGAGACGTCACCTAGATTGTCCGTTATATAAACCCTGGAACCCGGGTATCCGGGAACTTTTCGGCGCAGGGAGTACAGGCTGTAGGGAAGGAGAAAGCCCACCAGGAAGGTCAGGGGGCCGACAACAAGGCAGATGAAGCCCAGAACGGGATAGAAACCCACTGAGACCCCTGTGGTGAAGAGGGCGGTCCGCAGGAACCGGATGGCGAGGATAAGGCCGGGGGATAGGCAGGCCAAAAGGAGGGAGAGCCATCCCAGAGCGGTAAGGGATACACCCCGGAAACGATTCGCTGTCTGGGCCGTCAGGGTGCCCAGCCCGCCCAGGATCAGCCAGACGAAGATGATCAGGGAGATGACGAATTCATTGCCGGAGAACTGGGAAAGGAGCTCCCGGATGGCGTAGAGCTGGGTCACAACGGAGGATACACCGGTAGCGGCGATGAGTGCGTGTATGAGGTGCTTATCCGTCTGGGGCAATCTTTTGCACCCCATAGGTGTCTATGGTTATATGTTTCTGTTTCCAGGCATCAGCGGACAGGCCGGCCTTTTCACACAGTCTACTCAAGAAGCGCTCCGGCCGGGATATCTTGTCCCATACCTGGGGCAGATAGGTAGCCATGGCGGAGCCCTTTCGCAGAATCACTCCGGGTCTGGTGTGGGAGAGGCGGCTTACCAGTTCCTCCGGGTCGCTGTATTCCAGACGCTCGGGGGTGCTCAAGAGGCTGATCTCGATACGGAGCTTTTCCCATTCCTCTGCGGTGAGAGGCGGGAAACGCGGATCGCGGAAGGCGGCCCTAAGAGCGTTTTTCTTTACTCCGCGCCTTATGCTGGTTTTTGGCCGGATGCTCCCCATGCAGCCCCGCAGCCTGCCTTGGATATAAAGGGTTACGAAAACGCCCCGCTTGCGCTGAAAGGCAGGGTGGGAAAGGGACTTCCGGGTGGATTCCGAGAGAGGGGCCGCCTGCTCCGGATTCAACTTTTCCGCGATGGTATGGCGGGCCAGGTCCAGGAGAAGGCCGGCTTTGTCCCGGGTCAGATCCGGGGCTTCCGTGCCCGGATTTTTGTCCTTGGGGCCAAAGAAAGCGACTGCAGCATACCCCACTACCTTGTTCTTCTTGCCTGTGGCGTCTCCGCTGTTGGAATAGCGCAGGAGAACAGGCCTCCAATCCCTCGTCTCAGCGATCCGCAGCAGTATGGCTATGGGGAGCTTGCCGCAGGCCCGGTTCCGGCTCGCTGCGATGCGCCGCCACTTGCCTTCGCGGATCAGCTCGATGCTTTCCCTGTCCCTGGACACGGCCTGTTTGTAGGGCAGGAAGTGGGACAGATCGGAGCTGACCAGGAGCAGGGTCTCTTTATTCAGGAGGGATTGTATGATGGGGGTGTACTGTTTGGCCTCCCCGGAGCCGAATATTACCGGCACGAGGGTGAAATCCCGCAGGGAGCACTGCAGCCAGGGCAGAATGACTTCCAGGCTGTGCTCGAGGTCTTTCTGCGGTGGAATTGCCTTGATCATCCGGTGCTCGCTGCGGAGCCTCGCCGCGTCCGGATGGAGAGGGACACGCCCCAGAGGGGTCCTGTAGGCAGTGGCATTGGTTATCGCCGCGCCGGAGAGACCGATGCGGTGGTCCGGGCCCAGGAGCACCACCTTGTTCCAGTCACCATTTTTCAGCAAGCGACAGGCGCTTGCCGCAGTCCGTCCGCAGTAGCGGTAACCGGCGTGGGGCAGGATCAAGGCCTTCAGGGCGCTGTCCGCGGGGATGCGCTGCGAGACATCGTCCGCTCTGCGGGCATAGGAGCGGATGGTCTCTTCCAGCTTCGGCTGTTTTGCGGGATAGAACTTTCCGGCCCAGACCGGCGCACGGACCTGGCCGCTCCGGGCCGGAGAGGAGGCGAGGGCAAGAGGGAGGATGAGACCTGTGAGGACAGCGAGAATGGTGGCCATCCGAAAAAGGTGCATGCAAATTCCCTTATGCCTGTGGATTTACTGCTGGTTGAGCCTTGCTTTGTTTGACTCACATATATGAATAAAACTAGCATATGCAGGTAATACCTTACAACAGTTTGGCGGCACGCCTTGCGAGCCTGTACCTTTTGCGGTAGTATAATATTGGTAGCACTTTGAGCCGTGCAAATCTTTTCCGTCTTTCCGGCGCAAACAAGGAGGTGGCCCCATGAGCCCCGAAGAAAAGGACCGCGATTCTGAGTCATCGAGCGTCTCAAGGCCCTATAAGGATTTTTCGGAAATGGAGGAGGAGACGGTGCGAGAGAAGAAGCGACAGCTTGCTCCCCTTTTCCCGGCCGATGACGAGTCCGAGGAAGTGGAGAATGTGATCGAGACGTCTTTTGAGGAGTATGTCCTGGTCAAGCACGGAGGAGTGTTTCACATGGTTTTCTACGAAGGGGAAACCCCGCAGCTCCTCTCCTGGGAAGAGGTCCGGGACATGCCCCAGCTGCAGAAATGGTGCGAGGACTATTTCGATTGATCCAGGCGCGGATCCGGCAGCTCCCTACTGCCGCGCGATCTGGGCTCTGAGCCGCGCGACTAAGAAGGGAGCGCAGACTTAAATTGTTCTGGTTTTTCCTCTAGTGAAAAAAAGCGCGAACCAATTTGGCGCAACTGGGAGCTGTTACCCGTTTACCCTCAAGGCCTTCCCTGCAGGTCGTCACAGCTTATCCTCACAGGTTTGCCGCGAAGGGGGAAGATGCCTGGAGCAAACCTGCGCTCAGAGGGGCTCGTGATGGAGACGGCCCTAAATCACAGATAACTTTTTTCCCTGAGCGGTATAGTCGCTCAGTATGAGTCGGAGACTACTCATGTATACCGTTTTGCTTTTCCTTCTTCTGCTGCTGGCCTTTTTTCTTACCCTGTCCGGGTTGAACAGGAACAAGCGCGGCCGCGCCCTGGCAGGCATCATCCTGGGTCTGGCCACAGTGGGATTCTTTGTCTTTCTGGAGTTCTGGGGCGAATTCCTCTGGTTCCATTCCCTGGGTTACAGCGAGCGCTTTATAACCCGCATCGAAGCGATGCTTGGCTATACCATTCTCGGCGGCTTTATTGGTTGGGCCGTGGTCTGGCTGCTTTCCCGCAGCTTTCCCCGGGCCTGGGGAAGGTCCAGAAGATGGGTTCAGCTGGGGGGAGGCGTAATCGGTCTTTTGTGGGGCCTGAACGCCTGGCGCACGGTCTGGATCTATGCCAACAGTGTCAGCACGCAGGTGAGCGATCCCATCTTCGACAAGGACGCGGGATTCTATATCTTCGATCTCCCCTTTTACAATAGCTTGATCACCCTGTTTGTGCTCCTGGTGCTCTTTATCCTGGCCGTGGCCGCTGCCATCTGGATCGATTCCTCCCGCGAGGGAGGCCTGGAGGAGCTGTTGCGGACGGGGCGCACGGCACAGCCCCTTACAGCCGCTCTCCCGGTGGGTCCGGTATATCTCTGCGCCGCGATCTTGCTGGTGCTGATCGGGGCCAGCGCCTTTCTCGGGCGTTATGAGTTCATGTTCTCCAGCACCGGGGTGGTTACCGGAGCGGGATGGACGGATGTGAACATCCGGATCCCCTTGTATACTTTTATGGCGGTGCTATGCCTGATCCTGGCCGCAATTCTGCTTATTCCCGCCACGCGATCGCGGCTGCAGGGGCTGATGCGGCGTCTCCCCTTGCAGTATGTGGATCCCCACCTGCTGGGCCTGGGCGCGGTTGCCGCCTTGCTCATCGTGGTCTGGGTCGCCTTGATTGGGATATTGCCCGCGGCCTTCCAGCAGCTCCGGGTGGAGCCTAACGAGATCACCTTCGAGAAGCCCTATATTAAGAACAATATCGAGTTTACCCGCCAAGGATTCAATCTGGAGAAGACGGAAAAACGGCAGTTCCCTGCCTCGGAGCGCTTCGACCGGGATCTGGTCAGCGAAAACGAGCAGATCTTTACCAATATTCGCCTCTGGGACTGGCGGGCCCTGGGGCAGGTCTACAAGCAATTCCAGGAGCTCAGGCTCTACTACGACTTCAACGATTTGGATATCGACCGCTACCGCTTTGGGGATCAGTACCGCCAGGTTATGGTTTCCGCCAGGGAAATGAATCAGGCCAACCTTCCCGAGCAGAGCCAGACCTTTGTCAATAAGCGTTTTAAGTACACCCACGGCTACGGCATTGTCATGAACAATGTGAGCGAGTTCACCGAGGAGGGCCAGCCAAAGTTTCTGATCAAGGACATCCCACCCGAGAGCACGCATCCCGACCTTGAGGTGAAACGGCCGGAGATCTACTACGGAGAAAACACGGGCACCCATGTGGTGGTCAACAGCGAGGAGAAGGAGTTCGACTACCCCAAAGGGGAGGAGAACGTGAACGTCCGCTATCAGGGAGACGGCGGCGTGGGTATGGGCAGCCTGTGGCGCAAGTTCCTCTACGGCTGGAAGTTCGATGGCGTCACCCTGTTCTTCTCCGGGTATCCGCGGGAAGGCACCCGGATCATGTTCGACCGCCAGATCCTGGATAGGGTCAACAAGCTGGCTCCCTTTCTGCAGTACGAGCCGGACCCGTACATCGTATTGGCGGACGGAGTGCTCTACTGGATCGTGAACGCCTACACCACCACGGACCGTTACCCCTACAGCGAGGTGTTTTCTACTAGGCGAAGCGCGCGGCAGCCCGGGAGCACGACCAGGCCCGGGCAGATCTTTCTGCCCCAGGAAGCCGATTATCTGGAGGGACCCAACTACATCCGCAACTCGGTGAAGGTGGCGGTCAACGCCTACAACGGAGAAGCGGACTTCTACGTCTTCGACGAGGAAGATCCCATTCTTCGGGTCTGGAGAAACATCTATCCGGACCTGTTTACCAGCAGGGACAAGATGCCGGAAAGCCTGGAGCGGCACGTGCGCTATCCTTCGGACCTGCTCCTTCTGCAGGGGATGGTCTACTCCAAGTATCACATGACCGATTCGGAAGTGTTCTACAATCAGGAGGACTTGTGGGTTCGGGCCACGGAGAAGTACTACGGCCGGAGCCAGTCCGTGGAGCCCTACTATGTGATGTGGGAGCGTCCGCAATCCGACGAGGCCGAGTTCATCAGCATGCTTCCCTTTACTCCGAAGAACCGGCAGGTGCTCATCGGCTGGCTCGCGGGCATGTGCGACGGGGGGAACTATGGCAGGCTCCTGGCCTATCAGTTCCCCAAGGACAAGCGCGTCTTGGGCCCGCAGCAGGTGGAGGCCAAGATCGATCAGAACAGTTATCTCTCGGAGAGGCTGGCCCTGTGGGACCAGCGCGGCTCGCGGGTGATCCGGGGCAATATGCTGGCCATTCCCGTGGACGATACCCTGCTCTACGTGGAGCCCATATACATCGAGGCGGAGAGCTCCGCCTTTCCGGAGCTGCGCATGGTGATCGTCATGCACGGGG
>JAIPEP010000175.1 GCA_021737085.1 Desulfohalobiaceae bacterium
GCCCACCACCTGAACGACCTGGCAGAGGACCTTCTTCTGCGCATGACCCGCGGCAGCGGCTGGCCCGAGCTGTGCGGGATGAGGGCGCACAATCAGGATTCCGGCGTAGTGCGGCCCCTGTTGCAGGTGCCCAAGGACCAGCTCACCGGCCTCTTGCAGGACCTGGATATCCCCTGGCACGAGGACGGCTCCAATGAAGATCCGCGCTACAAGCGCAACCGGGTCCGCAATCGCATCCTGCCCCTGCTGCTCGAGGAAAATCCCCGCTTTCCGGAGCACGTGCTCCGCCTCTGGAGACTGGGCAGGCTGGACCGGGCCGATCTGGAAGACCGCCTGGAGCTGCTGCGCCGCAAGGAGATCCACACGGAACCGGTAACGATCCACCTCCCCCGCTCCGAGCTGATACAGCTCTCGGCGAGCCTCAGGTTGCGCTGGCTCAAGGACGCCCTGGCCCGGATCGGCCCGGGACAGGCCCTGGCGGAGAACCTCCTGCAGCTGGAGCGCGCCTGGCGGGAACAAAACCTGAGGGCGGTATTGCAATTCCCCGGGGACAAACGGGCCCGGCTTCAAAAAGATGGAATCACCCTTTTCCGAGAGGTGCGGGGTTTGGAGTAGAGCACGCCCCGGAATGGTCCCGACTCCCTCAAAACCCCTTGAGCAGGACCAGGGCGGCCCCAGTCACCCCGATCCCGGTCAGAACCGTGCCGCTGGGGCGCTCCCTGTAGAGCAGCGCGGAGAGCACCACCGCCACCACGAAGTGCATTCCGTTGATGGAGGCCACGATAGCCAGCGGTCCCAGGGACAGGGCGCGCAGATAGCAGTAGAAGCCCGCCAGATTGAGCACTCCGATCCCCACGCCGAGCCAGACCGCGGCGGAGGTCCGTCCCGCGGTGGCGTCCCCTTCCACGGGGGAGGCGACATGGGCCAGCCAGGAGAACCCGGTGGAACAGGCATAGGACAGGGCGATGAAGGCCAGGAGATTATTGCCCGTCTCCGCGGCGAGCTTGCAGGAGATGGAGGCCACCGCCCCAGCAACCGTGGCCAGGCCCACCTGGGCCCAGGCCTTCCCCGACGCGGGGCCGCCGGCGCCGGAGTCGTTCTCCCCCGGGCCGGAGAAAAGGACAAAGGCCAGCACGGACAGCCCCACACCGAGCCATTGCCACTGGCTGAGCCGTTCCGAGAGCACCAGGGTGGAAAAGAGCAGGACCAGGACGATATTCAGCCGGATCACGGGGAAGACCACCGCCGCGGAGATGCGGCGCAGGGCGCGGATATGGGCCAGGGTGGCGCTCACGAAGCTCGCGCTGTTCACCAGGGCGAGCAGGCCGAACCAGGCGGGGCTTGTCAGGGGGGCTGGCCGTAGGCTATAGAGGAGGCCGCTCAAAAGGGCCACGGTGAGCATGAAGGAGAATGTGGTCCGCGACGGGCTCAGGCCGTGGAATGCGGCGACCTTGTACAGAAAGCGCTGCGTTCCGATGAGAAAAAAGGCGAGCAGAGCGAAGAGATACCAGCTCATAACGCGACAGCCTCACTTGAATAAGGAAATCGAGCATGAAAACAGCCCTTTTCGGCCCCCCTGGAACCGGCAAAACCGAGCTTTTCCGCGCCCTGGGCCAAAACGTCTCCGCCCGTAGCGATCGAATCATGGTCAAGGTCCCCGAGCCCAGGCTGGAAACCCTGGTCGAGGTTTTCCACCCCCGGAAAGTCACCCCCACGGAGATCGAATACGTGGATATCCCCGGAGGAAGCGGCAAGAAGGAGGGCCTGGAGCAGCGGGTCCTGAGCGAGGTCCGGCCCTGCGACTGTCTCCTGGCCGTGCTGGACGGATTCTCCGGCTTCTTCGACCCCGGTGAGCAGTGGCGTGAGGTGGAGACCGAGCTGGTCATCTCCGACATGGCGGTGGCGGAGAAGCGATTGGAGCGAATGCGGGCGGACAGGCACAAGAACAAGGATCTGGTCGACCCGGAGGAGCAAGAGCTCCTGGAGCGCGTGGTCGCCCATTTGGAAAAGGAGGAGCCCCTGCGGACCGATCCCGCTCTCTCCGCCGCGCACAAGCTTCGCGGCTTCCGGTTCCTCTCCGCCAAGCCGGTGCTCTACGTCTGGAACGTGGCCGAATCCGAGCTGGATTCATTCTCCCTTCCCGCTGACGGCCACGCGCAGGGGCATGTTGTCCTCTCGGCCCACCTGGAACGCGAGCTGGCCGAAATCGAGGATCCCCAAGAACGGCAGGCCTTCTTCCGGGACATGGGGATCCAAACCTCGGCCCTGGAAAAGGTTGTCGCCAGCACCTACCGCATGCTCGGGCTCATCACCTTCCTCACCGCTGGGGAGAAAGAGGTGCGGGCCTGGACCCTGCCCCGGGGCGACACTGCGGCAGATGCCGCTGAAACGGTCCACTCGGACATCCGGCGGGGGTTCATCCGGGCAGAGGTGCTGTCCTGGTCCGACTTCGAGCGCTTGAAGAGCTTCAAGCGCGCCCGGGAAGAGGGCGTCCTCCGCCTGGAGGGCAAGGACTACGTGGTCCGGGACGGGGATATTATCACCTTCCGCTTCAATGTCTAGTGCCGTGTCTTATCGAATGAATGTCAGATACTCACCACAGAGAACCCAGAGAGCACAGAGGAACGGAACTTTTGATCGATTTCAACGAGCGAAGGCTCACCAATGGCATCCAGCGTTTCAAGCTCTAATTTCTCTGTGGTCTCTGTGGTGAAAAAAGCCGTAAAGGAGAATACACGGAGGTTTCATCTTCTCGGGTTATGGATAATGGTCCGGCACTCACAGCGCCGTGAGTGCCGGATGTGGGTAAAGGGCAGGTCTAGCCCGCGGCAAAGAGCCGGGGCCCGTAGGGTGAGTCCTCTACGAGATACCCCTGCTCCGAGATGTGATCCCGAAGCGCGTCCGCCCGGGAAAAGTCCCGCTCCCGCTGGGCCCGCCTTCGCTCGGCAAGCGTCTGCTGGATGTCCTCGGGGATCTCCTCGGCCGTGAGCGGCACCCGGCTCCAGTCCACTATAGCCAGCACGGCGTCAACCTCCCGCAGCCGGGCGAGAACCCTGGCCGCCTCCGCCGGGGTGAGCTGGCCGCGGGCATAGCGGGCGTTGACCCGCTTGCACAGGTCGAAGAGAACGGGCCAGAAACGGTAGAGGCTGAGATCGTCCTCGATGAGGTCGGTGAAGCTCTGCCGCACCTGGAACACGAGCTGCTCCACATCCCGGCTCACTTCTCCGGAAGCCTCCCGTCCCAAATGATATGCGTTCGCCGCCAGGATCTGCACCCGACGCCAGTTGTTCTCCCACATGTCCAGGCTCTCGCTGCTGTACACGAGCTGTTTGCGGTAGGCGTTGGAGAGCAGCCACATGCGCACCGCGTGAGGGCCGCGCTCCCGCAGCAGGGCCTCCATGTCCGGCAGCGCCTCGTCCTCCTGCCTGCCCACGCCGCCCTGCACCACGGACCAGATCCGCGGGACCCCGCCCGCGGCCACGGACCAGATGGCCCGCAGATTGTCCAGGTGGGGGAACTGGTGGGTCCCCCCCGCTTGAACCAGGTCCAGGCTGTTCACTGCCTCTCCCGGAGCTGCGGCCATCTGCAGGTACCAGCTGGGCCGGACGTTGCCCCACTTGGTCTTCAGGAACTCCCCCTTCTTGATATCCTGCAGGCTGGCCCGCTTGAGCAGGGTGAAGTCCTCGGGATTCTCCTTGGCGTAGTCCTCCAGGTCCACGGTCTTGCCCAGGCTGATCCGGCTCAGGTCCGTTCCGGCCAATCCGCCGTAATCCGGGTCGCGGGATATATCGAAGTAGACCGAGCGCAGTTTCTCGTATCCCCTGCCCTTGTCCAGGAGGCGCTGACACATGGACAGCATGAGCTCCTCCTGGCCCGAGGCGGGACATAGGACCAGGTTCTCGGCCCGGATCGCGCGGGCCAGCTCCCGGACCCTCTCCGTAAATCCCGCGGAGTGCCGAGCAAGGCTCTGTCCCTGCTCCCGGGCCCGGAGCACGGCCTGGTCGTCCATGTCCGCCAGGCCCACGTAGACCGAGCTCTCCATGTCGCGCGTTCCCAGGTAGCGCTGGAGCACGTCCAGGAAGACGATGCGGCGCCAGGTCTCCAGGTCTCCGCAGTCATCCGCCGGCGGTCCCGGAGTGAAGGCGCTGAACCGACAGGACTGCAGATCCAGGTACTCCTTCTGCTGCCCGCGCAGATTCTCCAGCAGCATACCCTGCTTGAGCGGGGAGGCGAAAAGGGGGGTGCTCAGATAGCGCTCCCCACCGTCGGGCAACAGGACCACGATGAGCCCCTCCTCCAGCTCCGAGGCCAGCTGCAGGGCGCCGCCCAGGGCGGCGCCCGAGCTCATTCCGGCGAAGATGCCCTCCGAGCGGGCCAGCTTGCGGCAGAGCTCGAAGGCGTGCTCGTCCTCGATGTGGATGATCCGGTCCAGATTCCTTTTCTCGTAGATCCCGGGCGGATAGGAAGCCTGCATGTTCTTCAGGCCCTGGATGGCGTGCCCGGCGTAGGGCTCCACCGCCACGGTGCGCACGTCCGGCGCATTGTGCCGCATCCATTTGGCCAGCCCCATGACCGTGCCGGAGGTGCCCATGCTCCCCACCACATGGGTCACCCGCCCCCCGGTCTGCTCCCATATCTCCGGGGCCGTGTTTCGAAAGTGGGCCTCCACGCAGGCGGGGTTGTTGAACTGATCCATGAGGACGTAGCTCTCCGGCTCCTCCCGGGCGAGGCGGTAGGCCTCCTCGATGGCCCCGTCCGTGGCGAGATGTCCCGGAGTAAGATAGATCTGCGCCCCGTAGGCCCGCATGATCCGCTTGCGCTCCTCGGAGGCGGACTCGGGCATGATCAAAAGCAGTCTGTATCCCTTCACCGCGCAGACCATGGCCAGGCCGATGCCGGTATTCCCGGAGGTCGCCTCGATAATGGTCTTGTCCGCGGAAAGCTCCCCGCGGGCCTCGGCATCCTCGATCATGGCCGCGGCAACGCGATCCTTGACCGAACCCGCCGGATTGGAGCTCTCCAGCTTGGCGCAGATGGTCACCCGCGGGTTGGGACTCAGCCGATTGATCCGGACCAGCGGGGTATTGCCCACGAGGTTCAGGACATTGTCTGCGGTCATGG
>JAIPEP010000176.1 GCA_021737085.1 Desulfohalobiaceae bacterium
TGGGGCCACTGCCCTGCACCCACTTGAAGCGCGAGTGTTGCCCCCTGAACAGGGTGAGCCTTTACTGGTCAACCTGTCCTTGGGCGACAATGCGAGATGAAGTGGGTGCAGGGTGGGAAGGCGCGGCGAGTAGGACGATCCGCGAGTCAGAAGACCTGTCGGGCAGCGCTGGTTTGGAAGGAGATGGCAAATCCCCAAACCGATTGATTCAATCGGTTTGGGGATTTTTTTTGGTCCCATGTATGGCGCGAAAAAAAACAAGGAGAAGAAGGCATGGAGCGATGTGAGAGCGAGTTGCAGGAGGTGGTGGCCGCAATCCGCGAAGTGGACGAGTCCGCCAGGCAGCAGGCAGTAGAGCACACCTCGCGCCTGGTTATGCCGCCCCGGGCCATGGGGCGGCTGCACGACACCGGTGAGCGCTTGTGGGCTATTTCCGGCGGTTCCCGGCCAGTACTGCGGGAGAGGGCGGTGATAGTCTTCGCCGGGGATCACGGGGTGGTAGCGGAAGGGGTGACCGACTTCCCTCAGGCTGTCTCCCAGGAGATGATCCGGTGCTTTCTCCGGGACGGAGCGGGAATTAACGCCATGGCCCGCACAGTGGGTGCGGACGTTTTTGTGGTGGATATGGGGACCGCGGCACAGAGCGATGAAGAGTATTCCGCCACTGGGCGGTTCTTTTCCCGCAAGGTGGGCCGGGGAACGGACAACCTGGCCCGTGGTCCGGCAATGAGCCGGGAGCAGGCCGCCAGATCCGTCCAAAACGGCTACCAAATCGCAGCGGAGAGCATCCGCGGAGGGACCCGTCTCTTGGGAACAGGGGATATGGGCATCGGGAACACCACCCCCTCCTCCGCAGTGGGCTGTGTGTTCACTGGGCATACCGTCCGGGAGATGGTGGGCAGGGGAACGGGTATAGGCGACGAAAGGCTCAGGAGGAAACAAGAGGCGGTATCCTCCGGCCTGGAGCTAAATGGTCCGGATCCGGAAGATGGGCTGGACGTGCTGGGCAAGGTAGGGGGCTTCGAGATCGGGGGGATCGCCGGCTGTATCCTGGCGGCAGCCAGTCACGGCATTCCCGTGGTCCTGGATGGTTTGATCTCCACTGCGGGCGCCCTGGTCGCGGATCGACTCGCCCCGGCCTGTCGAGGATACATGTTCGCGGGCCATGTCTCCGAGGAACCGGGCCACAGGTATATGCTCGACTATCTGGGTCTGGATCCCCTTCTCCATCTGGGCATGCGCCTGGGCGAGGGCACTGGAGCCGCCCTGGCCATGAACCTTTTGGATGCGGCGGTAGCGCTCGGCAGCGAGGTCATGACCTTCGATCAGGCGGGGGTGTCCCAGGAGGAATAGGGGAGCGAAGAACGCCGCGCGGTGGATTTCCGCCGTGCGGCGACTACCCGTCTTCGGATTCCTCGATCCAGCGGGAGAGGGTTTCCACGATCTGTCGGGCCTGCTTTTTGTTGGTGATGTTGAACTTGCTCTGGGGCCGGAAGGTGCCGCCCATCTTCTTGTAGCGGCGGATCAGGTAGCGCTCCGGTCCGAAATCGTCCTGCTGGGGATCGAACTGGCGGTAGCGGAAGAGGATGGTGGTCCAGGCCCCCTTGGTCAGGACCTCCTTGTCCAGCTCTTCCACAACCACTTGACCGTCCTCCTCGTAGGCGATGGTGATGTCCTCGATGTTTTCGGCCATGGGCCCTCCTTGGTTTAGGCTTTGCTTCCCGCGGGGCGGAAAGCGGAAAATGGCCTGGTCCCGTAGATTCAGGCTCGGGGTATCACCCGTAGTCCTCAGCTACAGGCCATATCCCGAATCCGGAGTGGGACTTGTGCCCCACCCCTACCGCTCCCTTGTGCATGTACAGGGCATAGGCCCAGTCCGTCTCGAAGCCGCTGGTGGTGGAGGACCAATATACCTCCCGAGTTCCCTGCAGGGGATGGTCCCCGGGCAGGGCAGGTGTGTGGCGCGAGGCGTCCACCAGGGATTCCAGCTCGTTGATGTTGGGAAGGTGCCAGGTGATCTCCGAGTCCGAATTCAGCTCCTCGATCAGCTGTAGGGCCTCTTCCCAGTCCGCAGGCTCGGAGAAAGCATTCGGCTCCGGATGCCAGATCAGGCCTGTGAGCCGGTCCCTGATTCCCCACTCCGTCTCTTGGAAGCGCGGGACAGGCCAGGCCGCTCCGGCAAGCGCTTCCGCGTCCTGCCCGCTCTGACTGCAGTTCACGGAAGCACCCCGCTCGTCGAAGCACTCCGTCTGGCCGGTGCGGGGCAGGATCTGGCTCTGGGAACACACCGGCCAGAGCATGAAGAACTGATCCTTGCGGCCCCAGAACATGCGCCCTCCCTCCAGGTGGATGTGCCAGGCATAGGACGGATACATGGCCGAGGAGGTGGAGGTCCAGTACCAGGTGATCTGGTAACCCCGGAAAGGGTGATCCGGGGGAAGGGCCGGCTTTTTGGCCGAGTGCCAGATCAGGCTGCGTAGCTCGCGTCGGTTGGGCATGCGCCAGTCGCTGCGGCCCAGATACAGGTCCCGGTTGAGCTCGTTTATGGTCCGTAGGGCTTCCTTCCAGCGCACAGGGAAAGCGAATGCGGACAAGTCCCGCGGCCAGCAGAGGTCCGTAGCCAGGTCCAGGACGATTTCCTCCCCGATCCTCTTAAAGCGCGGCTCGGGAACGGGTGCCCCCATCCCCAGGGCGGCGTCCTGGAGGGAGTCGCGGCAGGAAACGGGCTGACCCTGGGCGTTATAGCAGGCCCGGGCCCCGGTGGGCAGGATGTGTCTGCTCATGCTGCGCCTTGTTCCGCGGGATTCTGATTTTATTCGGCTCACTCGGGTAGATAGGGGTTGAAATACCCGAACTCGATCCAGGGGAAATTCCTCTTCAGACGCTTGCGCAGGTTGCCCAGACCCATCGCCGGTGTCCGAGGCGCCGGGATCACCTGTAAATAGAGCTCCGGATCCAGGTTGAGGTTGCGCAGCTGGATGAAGTCGAGCCGGGTGTCCTCCACGAGATCGGCAAGGGCCTCGAATTCTTCCTCTGTATCGTTTATCCCGGGGAAGTAGAGGCAGTTGAGGGAGACGAACAAGCCCTGCTCCTTGGCCCTGCGGATGGAGTCCGTCACCTCCTTAAAGGAGTATCCCCGGGGACGAAAGTAGGGAGTGTAGAGCTCACTGCGGACGCTGTTCAGGCTGACCCGGATGGAGTCCAGACCGGCGCGGGAAAGCGGAGCCAGTGCCTCCGGGAGGCTGGCGTTGGTGTTGATGTTGATGGTCCCCCTGCCCCCTTTTTTCCGGTAGTCCTCTATGGCCCGGCGAATGGTCTTCGCTTCCGTCAAAGGCTCGCCCTCGCAGCCCTGGCCGAAGGAGAAGATGGGCTTTTCCTCGGAATGGGCGTGGGTGTGCATGATCTGGGTGATTTCCCCCGGAGTGGGTCGGAAGCGTATCCTCTCCTGAGTGGCAGGAACGTTCGATTCCTCGGGCTGCAGCGATATGCAGCCCACGCATTCCGCGTTGCAGCTGCTGGCCGTGGGCAGAGGCGCCTCGAAACGCCCCAGGGCGAGATTCTTTGCTGCCGGGCATCCATATTCCAGGGCGCAGTGGGAGAGGTGTCGCAGGAGACGGTTTTGGGGATGTCGCTTGAGAAGGGCTCTGGCTCCGCGTTCGATGTCTTGATCCGGAATATCCCCGAACTGCTGACGCCGATCGCTGTCCGTGCGATTGGCGCAAACCCAGAATCTCCCCTCGGCATAGCCCACAGCAGCGTAGGCGAACAAGGGCAGCGGACCTGCCTTCGCGTCTGTAAGGTAGGCCGCGGAGCCGGTCAGGGTGTATCCGGGGCAGACGAAGGCGGCCACCGCATTGGCCTCCAGATACTCCAGGTCGCCGCTGTCCGGGTCCATCCCCAGTGCTTTGCGTCGGGGCAGAAGGAAGATGTCGCTACCCTGGGGAAGCGGGACTAGATCCCCGGGTCGGGGCAGGGTGATGTGCTCGCCTTTGCGGCAGAGCAGGCTCAACTCGGGGTGGTCGAAGATGGAGCCCTCTTCGTCCGCGTAGAGGAGGCGCGGCTGTGTTTTCGGCTTCATGGGGGCTCGATCCGGGAAGGAAAAATGCGGGAGTGAGCGGCTCCAGACGGGTGCTTCCGTCTGGAGCCGCGAAAGGGATCGCGATTAGCGCTTGGAGTACTGCGGCTTGGCCCGGGCGCCAGGCTGACCGTATTTCTTGCGTTCCTTGCTGCGCGCATCGCGGGTCAATAAGCCCGCATCCTTCAGGGCTTTCTTCAGGTCGGGGTCGTATTCCACAAGGGCCCTGCTTATGCCGTGTCTTATGGCCTGGGCCTGGCCGGAAACTCCCCCGCCGTCTATGGTGACCCAGATGTCCAGCTTGCCCTGCAGATTCGCGTAACGCAGGGGCTGCTGGATAATCATCCGCAGGGTTTCCCTGGGGAAATAGTCCTCCAGGGAACGGTTATTGACCTGAATCTTGCCGCTACCCTGCTGCAGCCGGGTTCTGGCTACTGCTGTCTTGCGTCTGCCTGTACCGTAGTAGAAATCCTTATCCATGATGCCTTCTCCGAATTGCCGCGCCTTAGGGCTGGAGTGTCCGGGGTTGTTGGGCCTGATGCGGATGCTCCGATCCGGCATAGACCTTAAGCTTCTTCAATTGGGCCTTGCTCAACTTGTTTTTGGGAAGCATGCCCTTGACCGCGTAGTAAATGGCCCGCTCCGGCTTGTGCTGTAGCAGCGTGCGCAGGCTGGTTTCCTTTAGGCCGCCGGGATATCCGGTGTGCCTATAGTAGATTTTCTTGTCCAGCTTCCTGCCGGTGGTCTTGATCTTGTCCGCGTTGACCACGATCACGAAGTCCCCGCTGTCCACGTGGGGGGTGAATTCCGGCTTGTCCTTGCCTCGCAGGATTGCCGCGATCCTGGTGGCCAGTCGGCCCAGGATCTCGCCCTCGGCATCGACAACGTGCCAATTTCGCTTTCGTGTTTCGGGAGTCAGATTGTATGTCCTAAAGCTCTTCATCCCGCTGGCTCCTTGCTAAAAAGTAAAAAAAAAGTGTATCCGGAGAAGGGAGTCCTGTCAAGAATGCGGTGCGAAGAAATCTTGCCTTATCCAT
>JAIPEP010000177.1 GCA_021737085.1 Desulfohalobiaceae bacterium
CAATGTGGGCGCCCTGACCATCGCCGGGGGCGGGGACACGGACTCCCTGATTCATCGCTGCCATATGCAGGATCGGATCGATTTCGTCTCCACCGGCGGAGGCTCCTTCCTGGAGCTGTTGGAGGGCAAGGAGCTCCCGGGCCTGAAGGCCCTGGGCATCAGTATGGAGTAGCGCGTCACTATCCGGATGATGCGTTGCCAAGGGAAACGAGCTCCGGACAATACCCAAACCGCGGAGAGACCCCATGCGCACACTCATCGCCGCGAACTGGAAAATGCACATGACCAGGAGCCAGGCCCAAAGCACGGCTCGACAGCTCACGGAAAAGCTCGAGGGAAAGCTCCCCGAAAACAGGGAGATCCTCATCCTGCCTCCTTTCACCAGCCTGGAGACCGTGGCTGGCGTCATTTCCGGAAAGGACGGCTTCTCCCTGGGCGCCCAGGATTTCTATCCCGCAGAGGAAGGGGCGTACACCGGCGAAGTCGCCCCGGGCATGCTGCTCGATCTCGGGTGCGGCTACGCCTTGGCCGGACACTCCGAGCGCCGTCACGTCTTCGGCGAATCCGACGAACTGGTCGGGGAAAAGCTCGCCTACGGCCTGGAGAAGGGGCTGCACATGATCCTGTGCATCGGCGAAACCCTGACGGAACGGAACAATGGCGTCATTCGCGAGGTCCTCTCCCGTCAGCTGCGGACAGCGCTGGACTCGGCGAGGGTACGGAACAGCCTGGGCTCCGGTCTGAGCGTGGCCTACGAGCCGGTCTGGGCCATCGGCACCGGCGAGGTGGCCCGGCCCGAGGATATCCGGGAAGCCCACGCCATGGTCCGCGAGGATCTGATGACGCTTCTGCCCCAAATCGGGGAGGAGACGGGCATTCTCTACGGCGGCAGCGTCAAGCCGGACAACATCTCCCAGATCCTGGGGATTGACAATGTAAACGGTGTGCTGGTAGGTGGAGCGAGTCTCAAGCCGGACAGCTTCAGCGCCATCGCCCTGGGCTAACCCCCGGGGTAGCGGCGCTTTCCCGCGGAAAACCCCGAACATCCGCGGCATAATTCCAGGCGGCGCCCAGCGCTCCGCCACCCCAGCGGCCAAGGAGGAACATAGCCCGTGAATACCCTGCTCATTACCATCCATCTTATAGCCTGCATTTCCCTGATAGGCCTGGTCCTGCTCCAGCCTGGACAGGAGGGAATGGGCGTCGTCTTCGGCGGCTCCAGCTCCTCCTTCTTCGGAAGCAGCGGTGCCGGCGGCCTGCTGGTAAAGCTCACCGTGTTCATGGCGGTGATCTTCTTCGCCACCTCCCTGGGCTTCACCTACAAGCAGGCCCAGCGGCAGAGCGCCTCCCAGGAGCCCTCCTCCGTGGTGCTGGAGAAGAAGGAGGAAAAAAGCCAGGACAAGGGACAAAAGGCCGGGCAGCAAAGCCAAACCGGAGCCAGTGAATCAGGCCAGGAGCAACAGCAGTAGGCCGAAGACTCCCATCATTCCGGGAACCGGCACCCCTTGTCAATGGGGACAAGAGGTGTTATCCAGTTCTTTGGAATAAGGGATCAACTCCCTTTATATGCCGAGGTGGTGGAACTGGTAGACACGCTATCTTGAGGGGGTAGTGGGCTACACGCCCGTGGGGGTTCGAATCCCCCCCTCGGCACCATTGTCGGACAAAGCCCCGCGACATAGGTACCGTCGCGGGGCTTTCTTTTGGGTGCGGCTTGGCAGCATGACTTCAAGCCTGTCGCTCGAGGTAATGTTTGGCCTCAATGTTTGCCGTGCTACTCTGAAATTTCCGGGAGCCCTTCAAGGAGTCCATTATGAGCGTCGCAGAATTGGCCGATCGAATTCTCAGGCATTTGGCACGGAATTATGATGAACATGATATCGCCAAATTCGATACCAAGAGTTTGGCAGAATACTTTGAAACAGATCATGAGGAATTGGAACAAGCTGTGGCAAACCTTCATGAAAACGGTCATGTCGAACTTCATGTTGACGGTGGCGGACATATCACTGACAAGGGAATTCAAAGCATGTCATAGTCGGTTTTCCATACCGAAACGAGCTGTCGTTTCTTTTTTGCAAATAAAACAAAAAGGTCGTGATATACTCCTTTTATTTTCTTCCTTCTTCTTCTTCCAAAAGAAAAAATATAAGGAGCTCCCGGATTTTTTCCTTTCCATCCCTGAAACGACACTGATACTGTCCTCTCCCTTAAAAAATGGACGGGATGGAAATAGAAAATTTTCCGTCCCGTCAACAGATGTCCTTACAAGAGGAGAACGCGAAGTCGGACCTCCTCGCGACGGCTGAACGAACATTGTCTGCTCTCCTCCGTCCTTGTTTCTGTAAAGCTGTACATCCATCCCGGTAGGCCCATTCTTTGCGAGGCCCCGCAGGTTCTTAACTGCAGGGACTTTTGCCTACGGAACACCACGCGACCGCCGGAATGCTCATCCCCTCCCCAGAGTTATCCCGAGCCGGGATCATCACACCGCGTCATACACCAATCACGAAAATTCATTAGCCAGCTCGAAATGCATGATTTACCCCTTGGGGATCGGAAACCATTCATATGGGGATCGCTTCCCCGAGGAGGAGATATATGAGCTACAGGGAAATGTACACCGGCTCCAACGCCCTTGCGCAGCAAACGGAAAGAAGGCAACCCCATTTCCCCACGGAGCGGGCCCGTCAGCTGCATCAGGCCACCCTCGAGCTCATGGAGCGAACGGGGCTGCGGGTATCCCACGAAGGGGCCCGCGAAATCCTGCACAGCCACGGCTGCCAGGTGGACGGAACCCGGGTCCGGATTCCGGGGTGGCTGGTGGAGCGGGCCCTGAGCAGCGCTCCCTCCCAGCTGGCCTTCTTCAACCGTTCCGGAGAGGCCTCCTGCGTCATGACCCGCAACACCACCTGGTACGGGCCGACCCTGGATGCCTTTGACTATCTGGATCCGGCTACCGGCAGCCGCAAGCCCTTCACCACCGGGGACTGTGCCTCCACCGCGGCCCTGGCGGATGCGCTGCCCAACTTCTCCTGGATCATGACCATCGGGGTCGCCTCGGACGCCCCCTCGGACATCTCGGACCGGGTCATCGCCAAACAGGCCCTGACCTGGTGCCAAAAGCCCCTGCTCTTCTGCTGCAGCGACCTCAGGGCCCTGAAGGACATCTATACCATGGCCCGGGTCGTTGCAGGCGACGAAGAACGCCTCCTGCGCCGGCCCAACATCCTGCTCTTCAACTCCCCCATCTCCCCGCTTGTCTACGACGAGGGCGTGCTGGACAAGCTGCTCTTCGCAGCGGAAAAGGGCCTGCCCCAGCTCTGCTATCCCGGCCCGCAGGCCGGGGCGACCGCCCCGGCCACGCTCGCCGGAACCGTGATCCAGGGCAGCGCCGAATCCCTCTTCGGCGTGGTCCTGGGCCAGCTGGTCAACCCCGGAGCGCCGTTCATCTACGGGGCCTTCACCACGGTCATGGACATGGCCACGACCGCGTTCTCCTACGGCGCTCCGGAAATGAACCTCATGGCCTACCACATGGCGGAGCTGGCCAGGGGCTACGGCCTGCCCTTCTTCGGCATGTCCGGCTGCTCCGACGCCAAGACCGCGGACCAGCAGGCCGCGGCTGAGGCCACCTTCTCCTGTCTGAACGCGGCCATGAGCGGCGCGGACATGGTCCACGACAACGGCTGGCTGGACAGCGCCACCCTGGTCTCCCCGGAGTACATGGTCCTGGTGGACGAGATCATCGCCATGGTGGAGCAGTATATGCAAGGAATCGGCCTGGAGCAGGAACGGATGGCCCTGGAGGTGATGGACCGGGTCGGCCCGGGAGGGCACTACCTCATGGAGGAGCACACCATGAGCTACTTCCGGGATATCTGGTACCCGCGGCTCTTCGACCGCTCCCCGGGCAACACCGCGGGAAAGCAGGACTTAACCGCCAGAATCAGGGAACGGACCCGCTCCCTGCTCGCGGATACGGCCCGTCCCCTGCCAGACTCCCTGCGCAGGGAAATGGAGGAGCTCGCCAGCCACTGGTAAACTGAGCGAGCTCCGTCCGGAACAGATCAACAAGGCCCTTCAAACACCAATAGCCGGCCCCGCCCAATTGGCGGGCCGGCTTGAATACATCGCCACGTTGTTTATCCCGACAGGCTAGGAATCGGGTTGATCCAGGATTTCGACCTCGACTTCCCTGCGGCCCCATTCCCGGGCCTCCTCGTGATCCCGATAAAAGAGATCCAGCCGCCGCGGGCCCTTGATCGCGGAGCCGCGGTCCTCCACCACCCCGTAGCCGTATCCCGGGACGTAGATCCTGGTTCCGAAGGGGTAATACCGCGTGTCCGCGGCAATAGTCCCGTCCTCTGGCAGAAGGAGCCAGGGGAAGACGATACGCACGGGAATCATCCAGGGATGCTTCAGACTGTCCACGGAAACGAGCCCGGGCTGGGGCTCCTGGGGATAAGTCCCGCTGGCGGTTCGCTCGCTGTAGGGTTCGCCCTCCCGCGGCCCGGAGCTGATGTATTTGTTCCAGAAGTCGAGCTTGAGGTATTTCCAGCTCCCCCTCTCCCACTCGCAGCACTCGCCGCAGCCGCAGTAGGCGGTAACCTCCATCTGCTTGACCCTGGGAGCGCAGCCGGAAAGGAAAAGCACAAGACATGCTCCGGCAAGAACGAGGTTCATTCTCGCACCCATACTCCAACTCCTTGATTCGCCTGTCGCCTGAGGGACTCCGTGCCTGTCAGTTGAGCTCTGTGACTGATAATCCGCCATCCGATATCCGACCTCCGATATCCGACCTCCGATATCCGACCTCCGATATCCGACCTCCGACATCTGACCTAGGGCCTTTTAATGGGTGACCTAGGGCCTTTTAATGGGCGACCTCCGACATCCGACCTCCGACCTCCGACCTCTGTCTCCCGGCCCCTCTCACCCATCTCCTGACTCCCGTCTCCTGTTGCATTCCAGAAAGGGACAGAAGCGCAGGGCCTCTTGGCTCAAGCCGCCCTCCTCTCCGCTGTAGAGAATCAGGGGCGGCTCCACTGCGAGCCCCTCTCCCCCGTTCTTGCGCGCCT
>JAIPEP010000178.1 GCA_021737085.1 Desulfohalobiaceae bacterium
TCCCCACCAGAAAGGGATACATGGTTTTCACCGTCCAAAACGGCACTGCCCAGGCCAGGGAGGTGCGTATCGGATTGCGCAGACCGGGTATTGTGGAGATCCGAGAAGGGGTGGAGCCCGGCAGCACAGTGATCACCACGGGGCACATCTCTGTTCAGGACGGAGACAGCGTATGCGGAAAAAACGAAGCCAAAAGCGCATCTTCTAATGAGGACCTCAGCTGAGCGGCTTCGTTGCATCCCCTCTTAGCCCTGCAAGGACAATTAACAGATATCCCCCTGAAAAAAGGTGAGCCCGAAACCCGGAACCGAGAACGCCCAAAACCCGGGACAGACGCATCATGATCTGGAATTTCTGTATCCGCCGCCCAGTGCTGACAGTGGTCCTCTTTCTGGTCATTACCATCTTCGGCATCTTTGGCTATACCCAGATGCCCATCAGGGAATACCCGGACGTGGACTTCCCCATCGTCAACGTCTCCGTGGTCCTTCCCGGTGCCGATCCCGAGGTGATCGAGACCGAGGTGGTGGAGCCCCTGGAGGAGGAGCTGAACACCATCGAGGGGATCAAGGAGATGACCTCCACCAGCCGGGAGCAGGTGGGAGTGGTCACAGTGGAGTTCGAGCTCTCCCGGGACGTGGATATCGCCGCCCAGGACGTGCGGGACCGGGTGAGTCGGGCGCAGCCGGACATGGCCGAGGACATCGAGGAGCCCCTTGTACGCAAGGTGGATCCGGACGCCCGCTCGGTCATGTGGATCAGCATAACCGGAGACCAGCGCTGGGATCCGGTGCGCATGACCCAATACGCGGACAATGTCCTGCAGGACGAGCTGGAGCGCCTCCCTGGTGTGGGCCAGATCTACGTCGGCGGGGAGCGCAAGTACGCTGTCCGCATCGAGCTGGAGCCGGACAAGCTGGCCGCCTACAGCCTGACACCCCAGGATGTGGTCCGTGTGATCCAGCGGGAGAACACGGACATCCCCTCTGGCCGCATTGAGAGTGAAAAGCGTGAGTTCCTGATCAAGGTCCAGGGGCAGTTCTCTTCCGCAGAACCCTTCAACGATCTCATCCTAGCCCAGCGCGACGGATCGCCGGTGAGGCTCTCCGACGTGGGTCAGGCCCGGGCCGGTGCGGAGAACGAGCGCAACGTGGCCCGCTTTAACTCGGAGAAATCCGTGGGCCTGGGCATCGTCAAGCAGTCCGATGCCAACACCGTGGAGCTAGTGGAGAGGATCCGGGGCGAGATCGAGAAGCTTTCTAAGGACTTCCCCCCGGGGCTCACCTACCAGATCGCCTCCGACGATTCGAAATACGTCCAGGAAAACATAAACGACCTTTTACGCACCATCTTTATAGCTACTGTCCTGGTGGTTCTCGTGGTTATCCTCTTTCTGGGCAGCGCGAGGGGCACGCTGATCACCTCAGTGGCCATCCCCTCCTCCCTACTGGCGGGAATGGCCATGATTTTCTATCTGGGCTTCAGCCTAAACGTGCTAACCATGCTGGGCTTTATCCTGGTCATCGGGATCGTGGTGGACGACGCCATTGTGGTCCTGGAGAGCTGCTATCGCCACATGGAATACGGGGCAGAGTCCAAGCCAGCCGCGAGAACAGGGACCACGGAGATCGCCTTCGCCGCCATAGCCAACTCCCTGGCCCTGGGGTCTGTCTTTGTTCCAGTAGCCTTCATGCCGGGGATGATCGGCCGCTTTTTCAACGAATTCGGCCTTACCGTGGCGGTCACTGTCTTCGCCTCCACCTTCACCGCCCTGACTCTGACCCCCATGCTCTGCTCCCGCTACCTCAAGGGGCCGCAGCAGGGGCGCAAACCGCTGCTAATGCGGATAACGAACCCCTTTCTGAATTTCCTGGCCCGCATTTACCGGCCTGTCCTGAACGCGGCCCTCAACTGGCGAGTGGTTACCGTGGGCATCGGCATCCTGGCCTTTGCCGCCGGCATCGCCCTGTTTACTCAGCTCGAGTCCGAGTTCTCCCCCAGTGTGGACAAGAGCGAATTCATGATCTCCTTCGAATCCGTGGAGGGCTCCACCCTGGAGCACACGGACCGCTTCGCCCGCCAAGTCGAGGACATTCTAGGGGATGTGCCCCAGATCCGCTCCTTCTTCCTGGCCATCGGTCTTTCTCGGGCCGGACCCGGGCAGGTCAACGAGGGCATGAGCTTTATACGCCTCACCCATCACAGCCAGCGGGACATCAACCAGCAGGAGGTCATGGACAGGGTCAGGCAGAAGCTGTCCAGTGTGACCGGAATCAAGGCCTATGTCCTGGAAACCGGTGGACCGGGCGGTGGCGAGGCCCCGCTGCAGATCGTGCTCAATCATTCGGATCTGGAAAAGCTGGCGGAACAGCAGGAGGAGGTCATGGGCTGGATGCGCAAACAGCCCGAGCTCGTGGGAGTGCGCTCCAACATGAAGCTGGACAAGCCCGAGGTCAATGTGGAGATCGACAGGGACAAGGCCGGAGAAATGGGCATTTCCGTGACCAAGATATCCAACACCCTTCGCTACCTCTTCTCCGATCCCACAGTGAGCAAGATCGAAAGACAGAACGAACGTTACGATGTGATCACTGAGCTCGCCCAGGAGAAGTTTGTTCCCGAGGTCCTCTCCAGGATTTACACCCGGAATGATCAGGGGGAGATGGTCTCTCTGGACAGTGTGGTCCACATCGAGGAGGGTGTGGGAGCAAGCTCCATCCACCACTTCAACCGCGGCCGGTCCGTGACCATCAGCGCCCAGACCCCGCCCGACGTTCCCCTGGGCACGGCCCTGGACAAGCTCCAGGCCTATCTGGACCAGGAGCTCCCCGCGGACTTCGACACGGACATCACGGGGCGAGCCCAGGACTTCAAGGAATCCTTCTTCTATCTGACCATGACCCTGGCCTTCTCCATCCTTTTTATCTTCCTGGTCCTGTCTGCCCAGTTCGAGTCCTTCCTGCATCCCTTCACCATACTCATGACCCTGCCCCTGGCCGGAGTGGGCGCTTTCGGGGCGCTCTACGCCCTGGACATGACCATGAATATCTTCTCCTTCATCGGCCTGATCATGCTCATGGGACTGGTGACCAAAAACGGGATCCTGCTTGTGGACTACGCCAATGTCTTGGTGGCCAGGGGTTACTCCGTAATGGAAGCCGCCAAGGTTGCCGGCCAGGTCCGATTCCGGCCGGTGCTTATGACCGCGGTGTCCACCATTCTGGGCATGATGCCCATCGCCCTGGGCTACGGGGCCGGAGGAGCGGCCAGGGCACCCATGGGTGTGGCCATTACCATGGGTATGTTAGCCGCAACCGCCCTGACCCTGTTGATCATTCCGGTGGTCTACACCCTGTTCGACAGCCTGCAACGGATCATCCTGCGGCACAGGGCCCTGTTCCTGCTTTTGGCGGCAGCGGTGGCAATTGCGGCAGCGGTATTTGCCTCCCGTATCATGTAAATCCCCGTGCCTCCGACAATGCGGGGCACCACAAGGCCAAAGGGGCTGTGCATGAAACTCCTGCACATCACTTTCCATTTCGAGTATTCGGAAGATATCGAGGCCATTCTGGACAAACACGGGATTTCGGACTTCGTGCGTGTTTCCATGGTGGAGGGCAAGGATCGGGACGGCAAGCACTATGGTAATCAGGTATATCCCGGAAACAGCTGTATGGTTCAGATCCAGCTCCCGGAGGAAAAATTAGAGGACATCCTCTCCGATCTGGATGACTTCAAGGAGGCCAAGGATTCGCACCGCCACCTCCAGGCCCTGGTCCTACCTGTAGAGCGGTATTTGGAGTAAAGACTCTAAGAAGCGATCCGGGAAAACAATCCCATGGAAAAGATCTCCCTCGGCGTAAGCAAGTGCCTCCTCGGCCACCCAGTTCGCTATGACGGAGGGCATAAGCTGAACCGCTATGTGCGCGACACCCTGGGACATTATTTCGAGTATTTCCCGATTTGCCCCGAGGTGGAATGTGGCATGCCCGTCCCGCGAGAAGCCTTGCATCTGGTGGGCGATCCCGGGGCCCCCAGATTGAGGACCCGCAAATCGCGGCAGGACTATACGGAGCAGATGCAGACCTGGGGACGGAACAAGCTGGAAGAGCTCGCTGAAGCGGATCTCTGCGGCTACATCTTCAAGAGCCGCTCTCCCAGCAGCGGCATGGAACGGATCAAGGTCTACAACGAGCAGGGCAGTCCCGCGGGTAACGGGGTAGGTATCTGGGCCAGAATGGTCATGGAGCGCTTTCCCTTTCTGCCAGTGGAGGATGAGGGAAGATTGCACGATCCCGGCCTGCGTGAGCATTTCATCGAGCACGTTTTCCTTTACTGGCGCTGGCGGCAGTTGGAGAAGCAGGGCCCGGATCTCGGCGCTCTGACGGATTTCCATTCCAGGCACAAGCTCCTGCTCCTGGCCCACAGCCCGGAGCTGTACAAGGAAATGGGCCGCTACGTGGCCCAGGCCAGGAGCTATCCCCGCGAGGAGATCCTTCCCGGATACCTGCGACTGCTGGACCAGGCCATGCGGACACCCACCACTATAGCCAAGCACGCCAACGTCCTGCACCATATGCTCGGCTACTTCAAACAGGAGCTGAGCGCGGACGAAAAACAGGAATTCCTGGACATGGTGGAGAAATACCGTCAGGGAAGCGTCCCGCTCATCGTACCGGTCACCCTGATGAATCACTTCGTGCGCAAGTACAATGAGCCCTACCTGAGTCAGCAAATCTACCTCAACCCGCATCCTGTGGAGCTGAAGCTGCGAAACCAGGCCTAACTCTGTTTCCCCGCCTGTTGAGATGTGCTACCCTGAGCTAGCTCTATCTGAAAAAGCGGGCTTTCCGGATGGAAACTAGCTCGTTTCCCAATGAAAAGGAGCTAGCCATAGCAGCCCATTCGACGTGCCCGGCACGGGAGCTTTCTTTCCCGGCCGAGCCCCACTAGGAGCGGTGTGTATGGAAAAAATGCCTGGCTACGAGGAGCTGAGGCAAAGGGTG